>JAFPKH010000332.1:0-8639 GCA_017424825.1 Treponema sp.
ATCAGGGCGTGGTTGCCATGATAGACGTTCCTGAAATCCTTCCGCTTACGACTGATATTGCCGCCGGATGGGTGGAACGCAATGAAGACGCCCTTTTGCTTGACAGGGTCGGAAATGCGAACAATCTCGGTGCCATAGTCAGGTCAGCCGCATTTTTCGGCATAAAGAACATAGTGATTCCTCTTGATGAAGCCCAATCTTCCGTTACCACAAGCTCATACCGGGTGGCAGAAGGCGGAATGGAATTCGTCAACATATATTCGATAAAATCTATCCCGAGGCTGCTTGCCGCAATGGAAGGAAAAATGCTCCGCATAGGCACTGCGCTTGATGCAAAAAAATCCGTCCGCGAGCTGAAATACATTGAAAAAGGAATGCCGGTGCTTGCCGTACTTGGAAACGAAGAGAACGGAATATCCAAGGCCGTGCGCGAAAACGTGGATTCCCTCATGATCATACCTTTCGGATTTGAAACCACGGAAGCAAACATAGACAGCCTTAACGTGGCCCAGGCTTCTGCAGTCCTGATGTATGAAATGTCAGGCAGAAGGGCTTCGGAAAACAAAAACGGCGTTGAAAAGGCTCCTGAAAGAAACCGGAGCCCGTACCGCACGAAAAAATCATGGGGAAAAGATCATGACTAAAAGATTTCTGACGGTTGTTCTTGCATTGGTTTTTATGATCCCTGCCATGCCTGCGTTTTCTGAAACGAAAGTGGTTTTCGTTGACGAGGAGCGCGGAATCTTCGAGCAGGACATCGCATTGAAAGACAGATGCATCAGCTATTATGCACCTTCTCCTTTTGAGCTGAACGTGGTCGCCGACTCAATCATCGCAGGAGTTTCGTTCGGCGGTTTTTTGAGCGCAAATATCGTGAGGGCGCTGGGAACGTTCCCTGAATATGAGACAGGCACGGTTTATGACAGGTCTTTGGTTCCTGCCATAGACAGCTGGGCGATGAATCCCTATAACGGAGTCCTGGACAAGATTGCGACCGCCACAAGCATATTCGATGCCGCAACTCCGGTCATTGCATACGGTTTTGAATTCCTTTTCAAGAACCTTCCGAAAAAAGACGGAATCTCTCTTGCCGTAATGTATCTTGAAACCTTGTTCGCCGCCAATGCCGTGAAGGAAACGATAAAGATAAACGCGCTCAGGGTAAGACCGTACATGTATTTCGACGCTTATGACGAAAGCTCCATCAGATTTCATGACTTTGAATTCTCACTTCCGAGCGGACACACCATGAATGCATTTGCCGGAGCCACGTTTTTGTCATATACTTTCTGCCAGTACTATCCATATTCAAACTGGCGCATACCTGTGATTGCTGTTTCCTATGGCATAGCGGTAGGAACCGGGATCATGCGCATTGCAAGCGGAAACCATTTTTTCACCGACGTGCTTGCAGGCGCAGGAATAGGAAGCGCATTCGGATTTTTGGTTCCTTTTGCCCATACTTTCATTGCTAAGCTCAACAGGAATCTTGAGGAACAAAGCAAGCTGAACGGTACTCCGAGGGTTGAGCTTGCGGCCCTTCCAATGGGGCTTAACATGACGGTTCATTTTTGACGGGAGGTAAAATGAAAGTCTCATTCAAAAAGTCCTTTGTGGTTTTGGCATGTATCGTTCCGCTTCTTTTGATTCCGGCGTGTTCCGGTAAGACGGACGGTCAGTCTTCCAAAGTGAAAAAAGAAAAAAAGACGGAAAAGCTGAATCTTGCTCCGCATGGCACTGTTTTTTACGGCGGATACTGGAATATCGACGATGAAGGAAACGCTTCATATGTATCTGATGCAATCCCTGGTTCGGATCTTGAAATCTGCTTGTCGGGCGGAAAGGCTGAGACTGTGAAAAATCCCGGTGATGAAGGCGGGGAAGATTATGTGCACGTAAAGCTTGACGACGAATCTGTCTGGGTGCCGGGCGACTGCATCGTTTTGAGTTCGGTTCCTCAGTATGTGCTTGAAACCGGAACGGACGTCTATCTTTATGAAGCTCCCGATGAGGATTCAGTGCATGCCGAAAAACTTGCGACGGACACCCTTCTTGCATTTTTGGGTCAGTGCGAGGCTTCGTCAAAATATGCGGAGGCCCAGAAATTTGCGCGCGTAAAAATCCCGGCCGGAAAAAGGGGCGAATACACTGAAGGTTATGTAAGAATGTCGGACATAGATGACAATCCTGCGCACATTGCAATGATACAGGTTTCAAAAAGATATTCGCAGCTTATGAATGAAGGCAGCGTTTCTGCTGACATATTGAATGAACTTGAAGACACGATGGAAGAACTGAAGTCTTGGAGCGGAAAATGATTCACGGTCAAATAAAAAAAATTGCGCTTGCGGCGTTCTGTGCTCTCGTCCCGTTTTTTGCGTCTGCGCAGAGCAACAGGTATTCTGATACGGATGCGGTCGTTCTTCAGGACAACTGCATATTATGGAAGGTAGGGGAAGACGGGAATCTTGTCGACACAAAAGAAACCCTTGCAGTCGGAACCGAAATAAAAATCCGTGCCACTGCAGATTTCAGGACGAAGACATACTCATACACATGGGTTTCGGGGCGCAATTCCCAGACCGGAACTTTCGTGCGTATCACCTACTTGGACGAAGATTACTATATCTTTGAAGGACGCATAGCGATCGGGATGATTCCTGGAATAATAACCGTGCCTTCTGCTGCCGTTTACAGGACGAGGAACCTTGCAGACGTTAAGAACTCATGCCTTTACAGCGGAAGGATAATCGCGGTGGGAAAGTCGTATGACATTGCCGGCGGAATAAAGATGAGCGAAGTCGCCTATTTCAGTGCGGAACAGAATAAAATACTCACAGGCTATGTACGTTCTGACCGTGTGAGCGGCAACCGTGATGACATAAAGGCCATAGAAATGCTTACCATAGCGAACAATACGTCGGATTTTTCAAAAAAAAGGCAGATCATTTCTTTCGTCAAGGATCTGAACGTTACGGGAAACGTGCTTGAGATGATCGGTGAGGCTGAAATGCGCGTAAGGAGGTCGTCCGATCTTTCGCTTTCCGGTCAGGTTGACGTTCCGACCCAGGTTTTCTACTATGCCGAAAAGAATGACTACATCAACATACGTGACATGCCTTCAATGTCCGGAAATGTTTTGGGAACCCTCTATTATGACAAGGATTTCACCGTCATAAGGCGCACCGCAAGGACTCAGACGCTTTACGGCGTAAATGATTTCTGGTATTACGGAGTTTCTGAAAACAAGATAGACGGCTGGGTGTTCGGAGGTTTTTTGACTCCCCGTCCTGTTGAAGAGGAAGCCGAGTTTGATTTCACTACGGCAACGGAAGGGGAAGGAGCTTCAAACCTTGATCCGTCTGAGGTTGAAACTATAACGGAGCAAGGCTTGTAGCAAAGCGGATTATGCGTGGCAGATCCTTTCTTCGCATTCATGATACAATGCGGAGGTCTTTGAGACGATTTCATCCGGGATCGTCTTGATGTCAGGATTTCCTGCAAGATTGTTGTCTTTGAGCCAGTCACGGACGAACTGCTTGTCATAGCTTGCCGGGCTTGTTCCGACCTTGTATTGGCTCAGGTTCCAGAAGCGGCTTGAATCAGGGGTGAGCACTTCATCTGCAAGCACGAGGTCTCCGTTTTCATCAAGGCCGAATTCAAATTTGGTGTCCGCGATGATGATTCCGTTTTTATATGCATGCTCATAGCACTTGTTGTAGATTGCGATTGCCGTGTCAGCGATTTTCTGACCAAGTTCCGCACCAAGCTCGTTCTTCATGTAATCAAGGGTAACATTAATGTCGTGGCCTTCCTTTGCTTTTGTCGAAGGAGTGCAGATCGGCTTTTCGAGCTTTTCGGCCTGCTGGTATTCCTTGTCGAATTTGTGTCCCAAAAACGGCTCTCCCTTTTTGTATGCTTCGTACATTGAACCGAACATATATCCGCGGACGATAACTTCATAAGGAATCATCTTGAGCTTTTTGACCAGGATGGTGCGTCCTTCATATTCCGGTTTCTGGAAATCTTCCGGCATGTCCTTTAAATCTGAGGAAATCATGTGGTTCTTCACTATGTCCTTCGTGTAGTCAAACCAGAAATTTGAAAGGGCATTCAAAACCTTTCCCTTGTCAGTAATCATCGTGGGGAGGATCACGTCAAAGGCAGAGATGCGGTCGGTGGTTACGATGACCATCCTTCCGTCTTCCAAATCATATACTTCGCGTACTTTTCCGCTTATGATTTTTTTCATAGCTAAGGCTCCAATATACAAAATTTTATGCAGACAGTGTATTTTTATCAGGGATTTTGTGCAAGGGGGCTGAAATATTTTTCCTCAAAGTCATGCACTGGAAGAGGTTTCGTGAAATAATATCCCTGGAACATGTCGCAGCCGATGCTTTTTAGGAAATCCATCTGGGTTTCGTTTTCCACGCCCTCCGTTATCGTTGACATTCCCAGCTTTTTTGCAAGCTCTATGACCTGCTGGATTATTATCTTGCTTTTCGCCGCATCTTTCGAACGGTAGAGGAAAGCCATGTCGATTTTGAGTATGTCCACCGGAAGATCCTTGAGCATGTTCAGCGAAGAGTAACCGGATCCGAAATCATCCATGGCAAGCTTGAATCCGGCAAGCCTGAGCCTTTCGATTATCGGGAGCTTTATTTCCAGATCGGACATCATTGCGGTTTCGGTTATCTCTATCTGCAGGTTTTTCGGTGAAACGTCATATTTTTTGACAAGCCCCGAAAAAACGTCGTAAACGTCAAGATGATAGAAATCGAGCGGTGAAAGGTTTACCGAAACATAGATGTCGTCCCTGCCGAGCCGCTTCCATCTTGAAAGGAGTATGCATGCCTTTTCCCACATGTAGTAGTCAAGGTGCGATATGGTTCCGTTCTTTTCAAAAGTATAGATGAACTGGTTCGGAGGAAGAAGTCCGCGCGAAGGATGGTTCCATCTTACCAATGCCTCCGCTCCAATCATCTTTCCGTCTTTGTCTGCCTGGGGCTGGAGATAAAGCTCGAACTGACGCTCCGCAATGGCTGAATCAAGGGCTGCGGTAATCTGCTGCTCCCAAACGAGGCCCCTTCTCATGTTGTCGTCATAGAATGCATATCGGTTTTCGTTGAAGTCCTTCACTGATGAAAGCGCAAGGAAAGCACGGTCAAGCATGGTTATTACCGAAGTTTCATCCTGCTCTATCTTGTAGACTCCGGCATGGACAATTAGCGAATAATTCTGGTCATGCAGGATTTCCGGCGTTTTGTCAAAAATCCGCGAGAATTTGTCAAGCGTGCGCTCCAGATCTTCCGCCTTGACCACCTGTACGAAACGGTCGCCCGAAAAATGTCCGAGAAGCTCGCTTGGGAAAGTGCGTTCGTTCAGTATTTCCGCCATGAGGACCAGAACCTTGTCACCCACGTCGCGTCCGAAAAGATCGTTCAAAAGCTTGAAATTCTTTATGTCGTAGGCGATTATGTAGTACTGCCTGTCCGGGTTTTCCTTTATGAGGTTCCGTATCTGCTCTATGACGGCATTCTTGTTGTAAAGCCCGGTCAAATCGTTGTGGGTTGACTTGTAGTGGTCCATCTCCATCTTGGAGACGTTTTCCGTGTAGTCCCAGATGCGGTAGAAACAGCCTTCGATCCTGTCGTGCTTTTCAATCAGCTTGTATTCGACCTTCAGGTGGACTTTCTTTTCCTGCCAGAACGTAGTGAAAATCTTTACGTATTCCTTTGCCGCGACCGGGGAATAATCGGATTTCAGTATGCTTTTCAGATGATCCTTGGATTTGTTCAGCGTGTCTTCCGTAAGATTGAAAAATTTCATTGCGGAATCGTTTGCAAAAATACACTCGCTTTCGTCGTTGTAGAGGAAAACCATGTCGCTGCTGTTGTAGACCACCTGCTTGAGCATGCTGAAAACCAAGGGACGCTGCTTGTAGATCAGAGTGAAATACGTCAATAGGACTGAGCTTATTCCGAATCCTATGATCGACTTGTTGATTTCATCGGTGTTGGTCACGAAAAATGAATCCCAGATCAATACTATGGAAAACGAAAGTATGACGATCACATATTTCTGCCAGTAGATTATGGCCGTTATGCGCAGCTTGTAGATCAGTATGCCCAGTGAAAGCGCGCTCAATGCATATGAATATCCGAGGTGGATGTTGAACCAGAGCAGTGCCTTCGATATGTAGTAGATTTCTCCGTTTGCCCCTGTAACTTCTATACATTGGTATGCATGGTGAAGGACCGGGTTTATGATCATGGAAACAGAATCCATTATGGTCATGCCGAGCAGCATCCAAGGGAGCCAGTTGGGTTTCGGCTTTACTTGTGTATAGCCTGCGCAGTACCTGACCATGGTGAGCAGTATCCAGTTTATGCTTCCGTAGAAAATTCCGTATGCAAGGTTGCTTTCTGCCTGTGTCGTGCAGACCATCAGAATGATGTTCGCAATTGTCGGCAGGAGCGCGAATATAAGAGGATACCTCAGGTATTTTGCGTTTTTCTTTTTGCTCAGTACGCTGAGAACCACGCAGAATGTCAGTATTATTGCTATGCAGATGAATATGATTGCATATAGTCTTTTCATAAGCTACCCTTTCGTGAATTTCCCCGTAATGAGATTGTATGCGACGGATCCTGGGTTCGGGATTATCGGGAGCGAATCCTTGTCAAACCATGCGGCATCCTGAAGCTCTTCTTCCTGAATTTTTATCGAGCCGCTTTCGTAATCTGCCGTGAACGCAAGCATCAGCTGGTCGGGGTATGGCCATGGCTGGCTTCCTATGTACTTTATGTTTTTGACCGAGATGCCTGTTTCTTCGGCAACTTCCCGTTCTACCGTCTTTTCTATGGGTTCTCCGTGCTCCACGAATCCGGCTATGCAAGAATAGAAATTCGACGCGCCGTTTTTGTTTTTTACGAGAAGAACCTGGTTTCCCTTTGAGACAAGCACTATTACGGCCGGTTCAATCTGTGGGAAAAAGAGCTTTCCGCATCCTGTGCATCTTCTTGCAGTGAGCCTGTAGTCATCTTTGAGAGTTTTTCCGCATGTGGGGCAGAACCTGTATTTTTCACGGAGCTTAAGGAATCCGTATGCACGCGCCGCAAGTCCGCCCAAAACAGATGTCTTTCCGCATGATTTTTCGTCCTGAGTCAATGTATCCCAGAAAAACTGCCTTAGAGGAATGGTCATGCATCCGGAGGGAACCGGGCAGTCGTTTTCAAGCATGATTGCAGTGTAGTTTCCGCCGCTTTCCGAAAACCAGTCCGAAGCAACCTGATTTTTTATGCACCGGGACACGGTCTGCTCATCAGGCAATGCGGATTCATCTATGACTTTTGAAAAATCAACGCCGCTTTTCAGGAGGATGTCTTTTTCTGTAAATATAAAATGCCTGCTGTAAAAATCAGCAGTAGGGGTACTGATTATGGACATACTCTAATTGTACCCCTCTTTTCCGATTTTGTAAAAATTTTTTATTCTTGCGGAAGATTTTGCTGTTTTTCTTGCGGATCTGGCCGTTGTTCAGGCTGCACGCGCAGAATTTTTTTGTTTACGAACGCCCCGACGATCTGAATTGCAGGCCCCAGGGTAAAAGCCATGGCAAAAGAGCCTATGAGGGCTGTCTTTATGTCGAATCCGGAGCCTATGCTTGCCAAAAGCCCTATGCCGATTACCGAAAGATCGTATAGAATCCTTGAAACTGCCTGCGGAATCTTCTTGAGTTTATGTCCGATTATGTATGCAAGTCCGTCGTAAGGCGAAAGGCCCATGTCCGCGTTTATGTAAAAAGCCGCGCTTATCACAAAAAGAAGCAGGGTTACGGCAAACAGTATGATTTTTGCATGGAGAAGCGAAGGATCAGTGCAGATTTCTGCAAGCTTAGGGAAAATCTTCCCCCAGACCCAGCGGAAAAAGTCGGATACGTAGCCTATGAGAACCATGTTGGCAATCGTCCCGATTCCTATGAGGTGCCGGTTGAATACAGCCATTATGACGAGGAGGATTATGTTCAGAAAAAGCTGCCATGTGCCGAACTGCCATCCTATGCGCCGGGAAATGACGCTGTTCTGGAAAGTGTAGGGATCCGTACCCAGGCTGATTTCAATCAGAAACGACAGGAAAAATCCCATGAAAAAGATACCCGTAATCATGATGAGGAATTTCTTCCCGAACTGCGGCACGATGAATTTTTTAAGCTTGTCTTTCAGCATAAATCTCCTTCCATAGTACATTGAATATATATGAACGCAATAATGATGGCAAGGGGAGCGGAAAGCAGGGCTTCAGCATGAAATCTATTGATAAATGCAACACATGAGCGGGTCCCAGTTGACGGCAAAAAGCAAGGAAACCTACCTCAAGGGCTCCCTCCTTACTTTTTGCCTACGTCCCACTCCTGCGTTGCAAAAGTTCATTGTTCTTGTCATGCCGAAGCCCTGAGATTAAAAAATTGGTTGTTGCCCATGCACACCAATGATTCTTATGGAAAAGTATTGTTCGTTCATGCAAATCGGTTCCCTTCCAAGTAAAAATTTTCAGGGGCTCAGCATCATTTTAAATAAATGTGCGGAACGGCATCTTTTGTAAATATGTCGAGTCCTACAACCATTGCTTCAACA
>JAFPKH010000040.1:0-4614 GCA_017424825.1 Treponema sp.
GTAATCGTATTTGAAGCTGTACACTTTTTCTTCCTGCCCTGCCGATGATGCCGAAGATGGAATGTTGGGGAAGCCGTTACCGACCATATCGAAATTTTTTTCCGCAAAAAGTCTGTCGAACGCAGGATACGTGCTTTGACCCTGTCCCTTGAATTGGGATATGACAAGAAGATTCTTTGCCCGCGACAATGCAACATAGAACATCCGCATTGTGTCATAATCATCCATCATATCCAGAGGTTCATTCAGGCCATCCGTCTGCCCTTTTTCCTCAAGCATATTTCTGACAAGGACATCCAGCGGACGTGCGTTTTTACGCCTATGCATCACGGAGCCTAAAACCACCACCGGAAATTCCAGTCCCTTTGACTGATGGACAGTAAGGAATGGAACCGCACCTTTTGGAAACGGACTGTCTTCGTTTTCGTATTCACCTTCATTCAGCCTGAACAGGGTGTAAAGATACGAATAGAAAAAGCTGTTCAAAAACATGTCATCGATAAAATGCCTGCCGGATAAAACAGACGAATGCATTTCCATATATTTTGAAAGATGCTGGCTTATCTTTCCGAGATTGTACATGCCTGTGTCGTCCCCGGCTTTTGCCATGTCAAATTCTTCGCAATACCATTTCGCTTCCTGAAGGTCATAGAACAGATCCAGAAGATTCCAGTCAAGCGATGTCGCCCGTGAAAGAATGTAATGCACACTTACCGGTTCATTTTCCTGCGCCCTTGTCCTTACAAAATCCCGGAGACTGTACTTTGATAATTCAGCAACCACATCATCCGACAGCCTCTCAAGATTTTCATCGGAAAGAAGAATTTCAAATTCAGAACCGTCCGCACCATTTTCCAAATCAATATTATTTTCGCAGCAGATGTCCTTTAAAATCGTAAACTGCTTTTTCATGGAATCAACCTGCGATATTTTTGACTCAATTATTTCATACAAAATCTGGTCCTGCTGGATAATTGAAAGAGCGACCGTCCGAGCTTCCTGAATCCATTCGCTGAAATTCTTCATGCCGCCTAGCGTAGTTTGCAAATCAGGAACGCAGTCAAAAATTGTGGCGAACAATCCGAATGTCACCAGGGCTTCATCCGTGTAAAGAAAATTTTTTGCCCTTGGAGCATAGTATGGAATTCCTGCGGCGGTAAACGCATCGGCATAGGCTTTGACAGCGGAACTCATTCCATCGTTTTTCCCCCTGAGCGTCGGAAATAAAAACGCACACTGATTGTAGTCGGAAATTATTCCACGCTCCTTAAGCCCCCTGACAAATTGGACAACATCCGAGCTGACATTTTCCTTTCCGCCAACAGACCTCAGCACGGCACAGTCGCTGTCCGTACTGAACGCCATTATGTTTTTGTCCATAATTCTAAATGATTTTTCAGAATCAGATTTATCAGTCCATGAACAGTTTTCGATGAACGAAGTATACGCATCCACAATCTGTTTTCTTGAACGGTAATTGACATTCAAATCAATTCTTTTCGGACGAACGCCGATGCACTTTTCGCAGATGTTTTCAAAATCAATCAGGTTTTCCACAGTCGCACCACGGAAGCGGTACAGAGCCTGGTCGTCATCTCCAACCACGCAAATGTTTTTTGTACCTGACGCAAGAGCCATGTATATTTTCCGCTGGATTGTATTCGTGTCCTGATATTCATCAACTATCACATGCCTGAATATGCTGCCGTTGGCTTCATCATTTAAAATCACCGACAGTGCCTTTTGCTGAAGACTTGCAAAATCAACTTTCTCTGGATTCTGCGAGGCCAGAAGCTCCCTGTATTTTATGACCATATTAAAAAGTTTCTGTTCAACCGGGGCACCGTTTTTTAAAACCAAATCGGCATCGGAAAAATCTTCTTCGCTCATCCTGTTGAAAAAGGAAATGCAGTTTTTTACGGCATTTATTTTTGAACTTGAATTGTCAGCGAACCAGCCGTTTATCTCGCGGTAAAATTCCTGAAAATCATCGCGGTCTTCCGATTCATAACCCCCGGCCCTTAAAATTTCAATCCAGTTTGAATGTCTTGAAACAAAAAAGAACTGATCCAGCTCATCAAGAAGAACAACCTTGGCCGCTTTTTTTATATCCGAAACAAAACGTTCATCCTTTAAAATCCTTTGGCACAAAGAATGAAGGGTTCCCACATACATTTCCGAAATGTCATAGGACTTACCGGTAATTAAAGCTGCCAGAGAAAGAAGCTCCTGCAGTCCCTGCTTCAACTGCAATGCGGCCTTTTCGGTAAAAGTGGACAAAAAGATTTCACCTGGATTCACGTCGCAGACCGTTATCAGATACAGGGTCCGCCATAACAGAACCCGTGTTTTTCCGGAGCCGGGGCCTGCCGTAAGCAACAGGGGACCGCCTATATGCTGTATTGCCCGTAACTGGTTTTCATTGGGCTTGAAGTGCTTCTGTTCAAACAGAGATGCAAGCAAATTTGAAGATTCCATGGTAAAATTATAGCACATAATGATAGAATTTTAAGTGCCAAACCAAAGTTTCTGTGCTATAATAAAATCAAATGGCACTTTTTAATCACAGAGAACTGAACTCAAAAAATCTCATGCAAAAAATTCTGGACAGGAACCCCAAGAAAAATTTCACAATCGAGCTGGAGAATCTGCTTTCTGATTATGAAAATTCTTTGGACTCGCTTTCCATAAGCAACATAAAAAATCTTGGCTCCAAATACAATGTTGATTTGGAAAAAGATTTTATTGAGGAACGGAAAGAGCTGCTGTTCAGGATGCTGGAAAAAGCGTTGGGCGACAATTGGCTTGATGATTCCGAATACAGACAGCTGAAGCATTTTTCAAACATTCTTGGACTGGACATTTCCATTTTGGAAAATGAGATTTCAAACAGGGGAACCGACATTTACAGAAAAAAACTTGCGGAAGTTTTCTCCGACAAATATGTTTCGCCCGAAGAAAAGGCACAGCTTGAGCAGCTGAAAATCAAACTGAAGATTGATGATGCACTTGCCAAAAAACTTTATCGTGAGGCCGTCAAATCAACAATGGACTCCTACACAAAACCGATATTCGAATCCGAAGTTTATTCCCCAGAAGATGAAAACCGAATTTTCGCAGCAGCAAAAAATCTGGGACTGTCACTTACTTTTCCACCGGAGATTCAAGGCAAACTTGCAAAATACAGGCAGAACTGGGAAATCCTGAACGGGAATCTCCCGGTACTGAAAACAGACATGCACCTTCAGTCCGGCGAAGTACTGCACCACGTTCAGCAGGTGGACTGGTTTGAAGAAAGAAAGGAGACCAGCCGGGTCAATTACTCAGGATATACATACAGCACAAAGTTAATCGGCAATTTAAAATGGAAGGCAGGAACAATAACGACCAACAAAATCTCACAGGATGTATGGAAGCTGATTGATTCCGGGCATTTGTTTTTGACCAGCAAGCGCATCATATTCAGCGGACAGCACGGCAACAAAGCCATTCCATTTTCAAAGGTGCTGCATTTTGAGCCATACGCCAACGGAATTCAAATCCAAAAAGATTCCGGAAAATCTCCTTTCCTGGGATTCAGCACTGATGTACCGCTCTTTGCCACTATTTTAAATCAACTGTTGGAGCGGAATTGATATGACGGAACATGAGGCATACTCCATTTTGGAATTGAAGGACGGCGACTCTTTTGAGGAAATAAAAAAAGCATACCGCAGACTTGCGTTAAAATATCATCCCGACAGAAACCAAGGTTCCAAGGATGCCGAAGAAAAATTCAAAAAAATCAACAACGCCTACGAATACTTGAGCGAATTCAATGAATACGCAGGCAAAGCCACCACCAACGCTTCACCACATCAAAGCCAGAATGCCAAAACCGCAGACACATCCGGCGCACCCTTCGCCCACCATCACAACTACCATGAACGTTACAAGCACGGTGAGTTCGGGGAACATGAATTTAAGAAGAGAGCTTCATAGGGGGGAGGAGTGAATTTAATTTTTTGAATAACAAAGGTTCGTAGCCGACAGGCAGTCAAGCCGCGTGCGGTTTAACTCATTGTTATGACGACAGGCCACTGGCCTGCTTTTTTAGGAAAAACGAATGCTTGGAACAGGAAATGCGCTTGTTACGGAGTGCTATAACACCTGTTTTGTGATAGAAGATAATAAACAGTATTTTATGGTTGACGGCGGAGGCTGTAGTGCAATCCTCCATCAGCTTAAGCACGCCGGATATGACTGGATGGATATGAGGCATATCTTTGTGACGCATAAGCATGTTGATCATCTTTTGGGTATCACCTGGATGGTCAGGATGATATGCCAGTTCATGAACCACGGTGAAAGATGCGTGTGAACTGGCTGAGAAACTGGGCGTTAAAAATCTCTTGCTTTATCATACGGAGGATCGGAGTCTCACCAAGAGAAAAGTGCTGTATCAGGAAGAGGGCACTGAGTATTATCACGGGGAAAAGATGACCTTACAGGATTGCTGGGTGGCATTTGGGAAGAGATATGTTCTGATTGGCAAATTGATTGATATTTTTATCCTTGTAAAACTTCCTTCAGTTGCCTCATCATTTCAACCCTGCACACGCCATAAAACTTAAC
>JAFPKH010000333.1:0-16030 GCA_017424825.1 Treponema sp.
ACCATGCAGATTGCGCTCAATGCCTTTTTCATAAAATAATCTCCTGGGTAAAATTCAGTAGTATAGCTGTTCTGGAGGAAGTTCCAGATCCGGGAACCGGTCTTTTACGGTCGAGAAAAACATTCTCCATACCAGGTCTAAAGGAAGGCTTCCTTTGAAATAAGGTTTCATGGCGCTTTTAAGCATTTCCGAAAGCTCGTAATCATAAGGCCCTGATGCGGATCTGTCCATTGATTTTGCAGAATCGATCAGAATGTTTAGGTTGTCCTGTCCTCCGAGAATTCCCTTTCCGTTGCGTCCTTTTGCAATGCTTTCCATGACTTTTTCGTTGTTCACGAATACATTTTCGCCTGCCGCAATTTTTGTCATGGTGCCGTCATCCATGGTCAGCTTTTCGAGTATGTTTTTTATAAGCGGAAGATTGTCAGTCCCTTTTGCAACGCAGATAAATGAACCGCCCCAGTCGAATCCCTGAGGTCCCTTGCAGAAAGCCCAGTCACCGTAGGTATTGTTTTCATAAAAATCAGATTGCGAATATGGGGTCATTATATAATCTATGAACCAGTTCGGTCCCAGATAGCAGAAAGTCATTCCGTCGTCCATCATCCCGGAGAAAAATTCTTCCGACCACATTTCATATCCTTGCGTCAAACCGTCTTCTGCAAATTCATTTTGCTGTGAAATCCAGTCCAGGATTGAGCTGTCGATGTTCAGCTTTCCGTCTATAACCCACGGTGTCTTTGCTCCGCTTTGGAATGCCCTGAATGTGTCTTCAAAGCCAGATACTATGTAAAAGCCGTTTTCCTTAAGCTCTTTTGCGGCAGCATTGAATTTGTCCCAGTCAGAAAGGAGTTCCTGAATTTTATCAGGGTCGTCCGTTCCGAAAACAGATTTTGCAATCGACCGCCGGTATATGATTCCGCTTGGATTGCACTGCCATGAGAGTGCCTTGAGTTTTCCGTCTATGGTTCCCATGTCCTTGATGTACTTGAACTGCTTTGAAAGATCTTCATCCGTAAACCCAAGGTCGTCATTTATGTCAAGGATGTAGGGTGAGTCTGCGAGCTGCTTTACGTATTCCGGTTCCAGCAAAAAGATGTCTATTTGGTTTTTCCCGCCTTCGGAATTCTGTTCTTCAAGTTTGCTGAGGATGTTTTCCGTATAAAATTCATAATATTCGTATGAAGGAATCACTATATATTCCAGGTCAATGTTTCCGATTTTTCCGCCCTGCCTGTATTCAGGATAATAATTCATGAGCAGATTGAGGAATTCTTCGTTCCATGAATAGATTGTAAGCCTCTTTCCTCCCGATGCAGATAGATTCCGTGAATAGAGCATCTGGTTTGTGATGACCTGCTTGTCTGATTTCATCTTAGGAACGATCAGAAGATTGCGGTTTGCGTCGGCGGTTATTTCGCTCCAAGAAACTGAATCCACGTTTCCGTTCACGTCGATTATCTCCACCGTGGATTTTTTGTCTTTGCTTTCCCTTATCCCGATGATTTTGTCCTGACTTTTTATGACGTACTGACCGGATGAATTCCTGTACTCAATATAACTCCCGGCTTCGAAAAATTCGCGTATGGCGGTTGTCTCATCAGTGCCCAAGCTTTGCCCGGAAGCAAAAAAAACGCTTGAAATCAATGCGGCTGCTGCAAGAATCTTTTTGATCATAAACTCCTCCTTTTCAGTGTATTTTATCTTAAAAAAAGACGAGCGTCTATAAATCGGTTTTGCCCTGGTTTTCATGCCGCAGCCCTGTGTAAAACTCCATGAGTGTTGAATTTTTTGTCCTTAACGTGTAATATTATAGAATATTTTTACTAAGGTGTGGATATGGAAATTTCTAAATACGAGCTGGAAGAATGTACCGCCAGCATCAATAACTGCCGCAGGGAAGTGGCCAAGCGTCTTGTAGGCCAGAAAGAAGTCATAGATGGAATCCTTACCGCCATGATCGGTGGGGGACATATTTTGCTTGAAGGTGTGCCGGGTCTTGCAAAGACTCTCGCTGTCCGCACTTTTGCTGAAATTTCGGGGCTTGAATTCAAGAGAATACAGTTCACCCCAGACCTTCTCCCGGCTGATGTTACGGGAACCCTCATCTATCAGCAGGCTCTTGCAAAATTCGCTGTCCGCCGTGGTCCGGTTTTCTCAAACATCGTTCTTGCGGATGAAATCAACCGTGCGCCGGCAAAAGTCCAGTCCGCCCTTCTTGAAGCCATGGCCGAGCACCAGGTGACGATCGGAGAAACTTCATACCATCTCCCGGAACCGTTTTTCGTGCTTGCAACGCAGAACCCGATTGAGCAGGAAGGAACATACAATCTGCCTGAAGCAGAGCAGGACCGTTTTTTGATGAAGCTTCTCGTTACATATCCTACGCCGGAAGAGGAAATCCAGATCGTAAAGTCAAACGGAAATGCAATCAGCCAGCCTGTGCAGAACGTTTTCAACATCGATCAGCTCAACAAGTGCAAGAATGCAGTCGAGGCAATCACCGCAGATGACAAAATCATCAATTATATAGTGTCCATCGTGAACGTCACGCGGCCTGATCCGGCAAAAAACGAACGCCGCGCATCCGGTCAGAAAAAGAACGACGTTCTCCATTATATTTCTTACGGAGCTTCCCCGCGTGCAGGAATCGCGCTTTTGCAGTGCGCAAAGGTTGCCGCTCTCTTCAACGGACGCAGCTTTGTTCTCCCGGAAGACGTGCAGTCAGTGGCAAAACCTGTTCTCCGTCACCGTCTGGTATTGAACTACGAAGCTTCGGCAGATTCCGTTTCAACCGACGAGTTGATTTCCAAGATTATCGAGATTATGCCACTCCCTTAATCCAGAGGCTTGGCAATTATGGATAGGTCATCTTTAGCAAAAAAAGCGACTCTTCTCCACCTCAATTCACTCGCTCTTGCTGACGGCATGAGAAACGGTTCATTCCGTTCTTTGTACAAAGGCCGTGGTATTGATTTCAGCGGTGTGCGTGAATATATGGACGGAGATGATGTCAGGACTATAGACTGGAACGTTACAGCCAGAATGTGCCGTCCCTTCGTAAAACAGTACGACGAGGAACGTGATCTCAACGTAATGGTCGTAATCGATGCGTCTGCTTCAATGAAATCAGGTTCAGGAAGAAAGTCCCGCCTTGAGATTGCCGCAGAGTGTGCATCCCTTTTGACTCTTGCATCATTCCACAATGCTTCTCCGATCGGTGCGGTGATTTATGACGGTAAAATCCGCTTCAACTGCTCTCCGGCTCCTGGGCATGATCAGGTGATGCTCCTTCTTTCCGAATTCGAAAAAGTCGATGATTACGGAACGGGCGGTTCATCATTGGAATCTGCTTTGCTAGGCTGCCAGCGTCTTTTGAAAAAACGCACTCTCATAATGGTATTCTCCGATTTCCGCACTACATCATGGGGACAGGCATTCGGTTATCTTTGCCAGAGAAATGATGTTGTGGCAGTGAAAATTGCAGACGGCATGGATGAACATCTCCCGGAAGTAGGGTCAATCCCGTTTGCGGATACAGAAACCGGTGCGCGCATGGTTTTGCCGACGTCATCATCAGCATTCCGCAGAAAGTGGAGGGAAGCGAACGAAACACGCATGACGCAGTGGGATCATGAGTGCCGCCGCCGTGGTGGTATTCCGTTTGTGCTCAACACAAATTCGGACTGCCTCAAAGAGTTGACCAGATTTTTCTCAACAAGGGACAGACAGGGTATATGAAAAAGCTAATTCTGATTCCGCTGATTTTTATAACGGTTTTTCTGTCTGCTTTTGCGGATTCCAAAAACAAAGGCTCGGATGATTTTGTACAGCAGATTGTTTTGCCGTCGGAAGTTTATGTAGGCGATGAAGTACAGCTGAACTACACTTTCAACAGCGGCGTTGATTTTTTTACCCTTGCCTCTTCCAAGCATATTGACGGTGACACGCTTTATCTGAATCCGGCGTTGAAACCTTTTGCCGACAGCGACGAGCGTTATACCGTAAATGAAGTTTCGCTCCACAGGAACGGAATGAGCTATACCCTTCTTATAAAATTCATTCCGTGGGTAACCGGGGAGCTTACGATTCCTGAATTCAATTTGAGCGCATGCTGCCTTGGTAAAGATGCCGTCATAGTGCAAAAAGAAGCTGCTGAAGATTCTGAATCCGAAGGTTTTGAAGAACAGGTCGATACCATGGCGATAGATTCAGGAATAAATCCGGCTCCATATAAAATAAAGCTCAAGCCGGTCAACATAATTTCGCTTTCTGAAAAGCTTGGTGCCGTAAGCCTGCGTCCGCCTGTTTCCCCGATTCTTCTTCCGGGAACGAACTACATAATCTGGACTTTGATCGTGGTCGGCGTGATACTTTTGTTCGGAATCTGCTTTGTTCTTGCAAAAATCCGTTCAATTCAGGAATTCTGGTACAATCTCCGTGAGCGTCTGGGGCTTATAAAAGTATCCAAGATGACAAGGCGCAAGCTCAAGAAGCTTTCGGTGAAAAAATGCTCCGATGCTGAATATGCGGCAGAATGGCAGCAGCTCATGAGGACTTACCTTGATTCAAGGTTCGGAGTTCCGTTCAGCTCGGTAACCACCAAAAGGATTTCTTCCGTTATTTTCAACGTGACCGGCGGCATGCTTTCCGAACTTCAGGAAGATGCGGTTTTGACGATAGTGTCTTTGTTTACCAGAACTGATTATATCATTTTTGCGCAGAACTCAATCGATTCAAAGCAGCTGCCTGTTGAAATACATGAAGCGGCATTCAATGAAGGTGAGCGCGGCGGTATAGTCGAGAGTACGGTCAAGGCAATTGAAGGTCTTGAAAAAGTAGAAGAAGAAAAAGAAGAGGTGGAGGCATGATGGAATTTGAAAATCCTGCGGCATTCTTTTGGCTTTTAGTCGTTCCTCTGTATTTTTTCCTGCGCTACATAAAAGTTTTCCGCCCGATAACTTTTCCGCTCACTCTCGGGGACTGGCACGGAAAGCCTTTCAACTGGAACGGTTCTGCCCACAAATTTTTTTCTATAGTTGCATCCGTGTTCGGTTCGATCGGTTTTATCTGCCTTGTGATTGCATACGCGAATCCTGTGGTGCATCATCAGGAAAAAGTATATTCTTCACGCGGTTCCGACATTCTCTATGTTCTGGATACAAGCCCGTCTATGGCTGCACAGGACATGGGGGAGCTTACGAGGATGGAAGCCGCAAAACAGGCTATAAAAACCCTCCTGACAGAAAACACCGGTGATTCAGTCGGACTTGTGGAGATGGCAAAAGAAACAGCCGTTGTCGTTCCGCCGACTTTGGACAGGGATCTTTTTTTGAAAAAGCTCGATGATATAGTTGTCGGTGAAATGGGAGACGGGACTGCAATCGGAAACGGACTTGTCTGCGCCATCATGCATCTTGAATCTTCACGCTCGGCAAAAAAAAGCATCGTGCTGATTACCGACGGCGAAAACAATTCAGGAACCGTGGAACCAAAAACAGCCGCACGTCTTGCGCATGTAAAAAACATTTCGCTCTACATACTTGGAATCGGAACCAAGGGAACTGTTCTCCTTGAATATGTGGATCCTTATACGAACCGCGCTTATTCAGGCTGGATGACTTCTGACTACGACTCAGCCGTAATGGCAAGCATCGCCGCAGAGGGTGAAGGAAAATTCTACGAGGTCGATTCATTGGGTGTCCTTGCTCAAGTTTTGGATTCGGTTGAAAGAAACGAAAGCATGGTACAGACTTATCATATACGCAACAACGACAAAAGGTTTTTCAGATTTTTCATTTTTATAGGTGCCGCCCTGCTTTTCCTCTCCGTGTTCCTCCGCCGTTTTGCACTTAGGGAGATTTTATGAATTTTTCGATTGCACATCCTAAATGCCTTTATGCACTGCTGCTTTTGATTCCCTATGTCGCCTACATGATGAGCCGCTATGCAAAGATAGTAAAAACTTTGGGAAAAGAAAAAGCATTGAATAAAAATTTTTCCGTGCTTACAAGATACAGGTCGTCATTTTTGCTCCGCACATTTTTGCGTGTCGCCGCATGGATTATGATTGTCTGTGCCATGTCCGGGATTTCATGGGGAACAAGTTTCGTACCGGTTCAAAAAAGCGGACGCGCCGTTTCCATGGTCTTTGACATTTCCTACAGCATGGAGGCGGAAGACGGACCCGGAGGAATAACAAGGCGTGAGGCTGCATCTTCATATGCACGTATGCTTCTTGACAGCATAGGAAATACATCTGTTTCC
Organism: Treponema sp.; assembly: GCA_017424825.1. Classification (GTDB taxonomy): domain Bacteria; phylum Spirochaetota; class Spirochaetia; order Treponematales; family Treponemataceae; genus Treponema_D. Next base: position 6,268 of record JAFPKH010000333.1, read on the forward strand.
GTAGTGCTTGCAAAGGGAGACGGTGTCGTTGCGGTTCCTCAGACAGAAGATAAGGAAGCGGTGCTTTCTATTTTGGAATCACTTTCACCGCGCCTCATGACATCAAAGGGCACCAGCCTTGGAAAAGGAATTGAAGCGGCTATATCTGCATTTCCGTCACAATCATCTCAGGCATCTTTTATCTGGGTGTTCACCGACGGAGAAGAAACTGATTCATCGCTTGCAAGCTCTCTCATGTCTGCCGTGAAATTCGGTATTCCGGTTGTCATAATCGGATTCGGATCTGACCGTGAAACGACCGTTCTTGCCGGAGATATGGAAACTGAAATCAAAACGGCACTGCGCGCTGAAAACGTTCTTGCCGCAATCGAAAGCGTGAAGAAAAAGACACTTACACAAAGCGGAAGCCGACTCATGCCAGAACTTGCTTTTGTGGATTCTTCCGAAACTGGTTCTGCCACGAAGATTCTTGCAAGCCTTAAAAAGAATCTTGACGGAACTCCTATATCACTGAGCGAAGAATATGATGATGAAGCGACCGTTGTTTATGAGCTTCAGAGCGTGGACAGGCACAATCTGTTCATCCTTCTTGCTCTTGTGTTCATAGTGCTGTCGTTTATTTTCGGAGAGCTGAACATTTCCATGTACCGTTCCGTCATCAACAAGGTCAAGGCAGCCGCAGCAGCTTCATCCATGATTTTTCTGTTCACCGGCTGTTCTCCGCAGACCATGCATGACGGAATCAAAATCCTTGAAGGACACATGGAATGGAACCGTGAGAATTATCAGAAAGCGGTCGGAAATTTTTTGGAAGTCGAAGAAGCATCTGAAAACCGCGGTGACGTTTCGATACAGCAGTATGCGCTTTACGGACTTGCGACTTCATATCTCATGCAGAACGAAAACAGCTTTGCAAAAAAACGCTATGAAGAAATAAATCCGGACGCTCCTGACAACATAAAATTTTCCGTGCTTTACAACATGGGAATCCTTGCGCACAGAAACGGTGACTACAAAGGTGCCGTGGATTATTTCAAGCAGGCTCTTCTTGTAAAAAGTTCCGACGTGAATGCGAAAATAAATCTGGAGCTTTCATTAAAGGAATATGAATCACATTCTGGAAGCCAGAATCAGGATATGAGTCAGGAAAATCAGAATACCGACAATTCATCGGTAATGGAAAATGCATTTTATTCTAGAATACGGGAGAATGAACAAAACCAATGGAAAAATCAGCAGCAAAAAAGCGAAGGCTCTGCATTGGATTATTAGCCTTTGCATTGTTGGAACTTGCTTCGGTTCTCGTGCCTCATAAAGCTTTCGGAGCAGTTTCATGGCAATATCTCCAGAGCCTCAAATTAAGAAAGACCGAAAAATATTTTTTCACTGCAACGGACTGTTCGTTTGCGGTCAACATTGAAAACGTTTCTCCCGACAAAATATCTGCGGCAATAAATGATCTTCCGCAAGGTGCAAGTTTCGTTTCGCTCAGAAAAGAAAATTACATTCCGACCAACGGCACTTCCGAATCTTACGGCACAAGATTGATCATGACCTTCAGATTCAACGAGCCTGGGTCATATCAGTTCCGCGCGGTTGATGTCCAGGTGGATACTTGGTGGGCGCACATTCCGTTTGAGTCCGTGTATGTCTATGAAAATCCGAGCATAGTACGGCCAAGGATTTCCGTTACGTTCGGTGATTCTCGCTATTCAACCACGGCACGCACTTTGGAAATGTCGGCAGGCCAGCATCTTACGTTTACTTTGAACATCCGCTATGCAACCCAGGTTTATGATTTGTCATGGACTATTCCCGAAAACTCTTTGTTCATGGAAACCGAAAGCTACGATATAACCAGGCAGAACATAAACAGCGAGGAGTTCAATCCGAATACGCTTCCCGTCGCTTCTTTTGATTGGCAGCCTCTTGTCGAAGGTGAATACAAGTTCCCTGAATTTTCCATGACCGCAATGTCGTTGGGCGGAATACGGTATGACGTTACGGTTCCTTCATACACGATAAAAGTAGGTCCTCCGTTGAACCGCCGTGAATATGACGATGACGATGAACCTGAAATCTATAAAAATGCATTTTCTGATTATGCCGCTTCTGATACCGGTACCAAGACTGTCTACAAAGAGATTGACAGCATTGAAGAGCTTCTGGAGCTTCATAAAACAGAACGCCATTCAATTCCGTTTTTCTCAGACGCAAGAAATCAGCGCAGGCAGATTGAACGTGAGTCCGGCTTGAATTCAGCGAGTTGGGAACCGAGCATCCCTCTTATGATAGTGATTCTTTCGGTTGCAGCCGTTCTGATCATCCTTACCGTGCTTTTGTTCGTTTTCAAAAAAATACGTTCTGCAGCAGTTTCCCTTGCACTGGCAGTCAGCTTCCTTGCAATCGGTATTTTTTACACGCACTGGACGATGAAAAAAATTGCGCTCTACACAGGCGGAGAGATTGCCCAGATTCCTGAAGTCGGTTCGGGGGCTGGCGTTTACCTTTCCAAAGGCTCGGTGGTTGATATCCAGAAAAAAACGGACGAATGGTCATACATCCGGTGCAACGATACTTATGGATGGGTGCTGAACGAAACCCTTCTGTTCATTGAATGAGGCAGCCATGGATTTCGGTGATATTTTGTCGCAGTGGGATTCCATGCCGAAAGGAAATGTCAAAAATTTCAAAGGACAGCAGAAATCCGCAAAAAAAGCAAACGCACGTTCTTATGAAAAGCAGATGGAAGCTGACAACCAGAAACGCATGAACCCAATGGAAATCTGGTTGAATCAGCACGGAGTCGTTGATAAGGACAAGATTGCCGACGAAGCAAAAAACGAGCAGAAATTTCATGACAGGGAATTCCTCAAGCACATGGCTCCCGATGCAACGATAGATTTGCACGGCCTGACAAGGGATGAAGCATGGAGCCGCCTTGAAAGTTTCGTTTCGGAAAGCGTGCGGCGCGGATTCAGAAAAATAATGATAATCCACGGAAAAGGAAACCACAGCCATGGAAGCGACCCTGTTCTTGGTCCTATGGTAAGGCAGTTTATTGAACAAAATCAAAGGCTTGGAACTTCGGCTCATCCTGACAGAAACAACGGCGGAACCGGAGCCACGTGGGTATTAATAAAAAACCTTTAGAAGATCCATCCTGCCTGCCTGCTTCAGAGCTTCTATGACGAGAGGCTTGTTTCCCGGATGATTGAACTGCAGCAATGCCCTCTGCAATCTACGTTCACGTCCACCCCTTGCTACATATACAGGTTCAAGATGCCCGTCTTCAGTTTCGTTTGCAGGATTGAAACCAGTATAGTACATGCATGTTGCAAGGCTTCCCGGCGTAGGATAAAAATCCTGTACTTGATCTGGAACAAATCCTGTCTTTTTCAAATATAGCGCGACATCAATGGCTTCGTTCAATCCCGCTCCCGGATGACCTGCGATATAATAAGGAACCAGATATTGTTTTTTGCCAAGCTCCCTGTTTATCTTCTCATATTCTTTTGAAAACTCTTCGTATACTTTGTGGCTTGATTTTCTCATGAGCCTGAGGACTGAATCGCTCACATGTTCAGGCGCAACTTTCAGCTGTCCGCTTATATGATGCTCACAAAGCTCCCGGAAAAATGATTTGTCCTTGTCCATGACCAGATAATCAAAACGGATTCCTGATCTTATGAAAACTTTTTTCACTTTCGGAAGCTGACGCATTTTTTTCAGAAGCTCCACATAATCGCTGTGATCGACCACGACGTTCGGGCATGGATTTGTACCGAGACAGTCTTTGTTTTTGCATGCACCCCTTTGTTTTTGGTACGGACATGCATCTTTTCTGAAATTTGCAGTCGGACCTCCTACATCGTGTATGTATCCTTTGAAATCCGGTTCTTCGGTAATCTGCTTTGCTTCTGCAAGAAGACTTTCGTGGCTCCTTGTCTGTATTCGCCTTCCTTGATGAAAAGTGATTGCGCAAAACGAACATGCACCGTAGCATCCACGGCAGCTCGTAAGGCTGAATTTTACTTCGCTCAAAGCTGGTATGCCTGTCTTTCCGTTTTCTGCAGGAGCGTCATACATAGGGTGCCATTTTCTTGTGAACGGAAGGGAATAGATTTTATCGAACTCTTCGGTCGTAAGGGGCAGTGCGGCCGGATTTTGTATCACGAACCTTGAATCTGCTTTTTCGATTAGGACATGTGCATTCAAAGCATCGGTGTTCTGTTCTTGGATTATGTATGAACGTGCGAACAGCTCTTTGCTTTCAGCCGTGTTTTTGCTTACGTCCTGAAACGGAGGAAGCATAAGTGCTTTTGAGATCGGAACGTCACCACAGATAACCGGAACCGGTTTTAGTTTTTGCCCGGCTTTTTTTGGATTGTATTCATGCGGCGGTTCAGCTTTTCCTTCTTCATATGCCTTTACGTAGTCTGGAATTGCATCGACATATTCAGGCAGCTCAGATTCTTTTCCGGTAAACCAGCATGTGCCTTTTACGTCACGGATTTCCCTTGCACAACAACCTGATTTCAATCTTCCGGCAATTTCAAGCAATGCATGTTCTCCCATGCCGTAAATCAGAAGGTCTGCTTTTGAATCCAGGAGGATTGAACGCTTTACGGTGTTCGACCAATAGTCATAATGCGACGTGCGTCTTAGGCTTGCTTCAATTCCGCCGATTATGACGCTGACACCTTTGTAGGCTTCCCTGATTTTTGAAACGTATGCGATTATTGCCCTGTCAGGTCTGTGTCCTGCAACTCCTCCGTGTGAATAAACGTCTTCGGAGCGTGGTTTGTTGTTTGCGGTGTAATTGCTGACCATGGAATCCATAGCACCGCCGCTGACCAGAAAACCAAGCTTTGGACGGCCGAAAACCTTGAAGCTTTCAGCTGAATGCCAGTCTGGTTGTGCAAGTATTGCAACCGTGTATCCGTGGCTTTCCAACAAGCGTCCGAGAAGTGCCGCTGCAAAAGTCGCGTGATCAACATAGGCATCTGCGCTTACAAAGACAAAATCAACTTCGTCTATATTGCGCTCATCCAAATCCTGCCTGCAAACCGGTAAAAAATCTTTCGCCATATCCTCTTTTAATCAAATCATGTTCGGAAGCTTTATGCTCTTCTTTTTCAGATAGATGTATTTCAATGGATGAAGGTCAAGCGCATTAGGAGTCCAGCCGCCGACACATTCCGTATCGATCAAGTTAAGGCTCACCTGATGATAGATCGGGATGATGATTCCGTCCGACAAAAGTTTTTCTTCTGCACGCCCCAAAAGCTTGTAGCGTTCGACCGCATCATTTGTCTCTGCAGCCTGATTCAGAAGGTCATCGAAGATTTTGCTTGAATATCTGGATTCGTTGAGTGAAGAATGTCCGCGGAAAAGCTCAAGAAATGCCATTGGATCAGCATAGTCTCCTATCCATGAATAATAGAACAAATCTGCATTCCACTTGTCGATTTCCGTAGTGTATCTTTGTGCGCTTGTAGTCTGGACGATGAGCTTTACGCCGAGCGGTTTCCATGCTTTTCTAAGCACGTCTGCAAATTCAGTCATGTACGGACTGTCATTGAGCGCGATTACCAGAGGAATCTCATAATCCTGCGGTATGCCGTATTTTTCCCTTGCTTCTTTCATCAATAAAAGCGCGTCTTCTGAATCATAGTCTTCAAGACCCGGAACCGTAGGATAACCGGCCAAAGGGTAAACCAATGTGTCTGCCGGAATATTGTATCCGTCCCTGAGCTTGTCATACGGGATTGCTTCCAGAAGTGCGTTTCGGAATTCAACTTTTGTCCATGGCTTGTTTTTGATTTTGAAAAACAAAAAGAATGTTCCGAATTCCGGTCCGTAATAGATGCTTTCGGTGTCTATTATTTTATCGATGTCGGAGCTTGATGCAAGCCAATCGATTTTTCCGGTGTTGAACATGTCCGTGTTTTTTTCTGTATCTTCGCATTTGATTATCTTTACGCCGGGAAGTGCTACTGATTCAGCGTCCCAATATTTTTCGTTGCGCACAAGCTCAAGCTCATCGGCTTTGTTTGATTTTACTACGAACGGGCCTGAATAGACATCTTTTTTGTCGCTGACGATTGAAAATGCATGGTGGCACAAAATCCTTGTAAGCTGTGAAGCAGGGTAGGCCAGATGGACTATAAGAGTGTCTTTGCCCCTGACGGAAATCCTTACGTCTTCGGCTTTTCCTTTTCCCGTCCTGTATTCTGCAGCCCCGGAAACGCAGTCCAAAAGAGATGCAAAAGGCGCATTGGGAGTCGAAAGCAGCTTGAGCCATGAATCTTTTACTGACTGTGCCGTAATCGGATCTCCGTTGCTGAATTTTGCGCCGCTTCTGATCGTAAAAGTCCAGCGTTTTTTGTCGCGTGAAATTTTGAATCCGGTGCACAACGCATATTCAGGTTCCAGATTTATCGGATTGTAAGAAAAAAGGCCTTCGTAAAGTCCCGTAAGAATCTGAGCTTCGGTCGTAAAATTTGCAGTCTGCGGATTCAGGTCATAGTCATAATCAGCATCGGCAATTACAAGCGTCCGCTGATTTTCCGGAATATAATCTTTTTGAACTGAAGGTTCCGCTGCACAAACAAAAGAAGAAAGAAAAGCAAAACCCGATATTGTCAGAATCTTCTTTATAAATTTCATGTAGTGATTCCCAGCTTTCTCATCTGCTCGTTTTCTTCAATCAGCGCAAGGTATTCGGCCTTTTCCTGATTTATTTTCACCATGATGCTTTTCACGAATGAAAGCTCCGGTTTTATTCCCTTAATCTTTGACCTGTTGACAGGCGTGGCGTTTTTCTTGAAATAATCGTCCAAGGCTGTAAGAACCTGCATAAGACGTGTGTTTTCCGCGCACTGCCTGTTGAGGAATTCAAGAATCTTTTCGTCGCTCTGGGCAGAAATCTTTCCGAACACTCCGCTCTGCGTTGAAACGATGGATGTGTAGTACTTCGTCCTTTTTGCGAGGTTGTTGAAAAATTCTGTGAAGTTGAGCTTTTCTTTTTTCGTCTGCTGCGTCGCGTTGTCGGTAATCAGGATGGTGTATTCGATTTCCGGCTCCGGCATTTTGAAAAGCTTGCGCCAGAAATTGACGAACTTCGTGAATCCCTTGTTCTTTTCCGCCTGGAGAATTGAGTTGTTGTTCATGATTTTTTCAAGCACGACCTGATACTGTTCGCCCGAAGTGCCTAGATCATGAACTATTCCCATGATGATTTCGTGGGTATCTATGGTTTTCTTTGCCTTTTCTTTTTTTGCTTCCGCAACTATCTTGAATTTTGCAAGCTCCTGTTCCTGAAGCACTGCCTTTGACGCGGAGATTTCTTCTTCTATGATTTCGTGAACCAGATCTGCATTGAAAGAATGCTTGGGCATGTTTTCCGGGTACAGACGCTTGATTTCTGCAAGCATGGAAGCTTCGTCGCTTGCCTTTGACCAGTCGAAATTATCTTTGCTGAGGACGTTTGCCCTCACGGATGCCTTGTATGCGCTTTTCTGGAAATCAGCAAGATCTTTGAGGCCTGAGTTTATGAAATTCATAGCCTCTATCGTTTTGTTCATGCTGTCGTTTATCATTGCAATCTGAATCGGCTGTGCACCGTTTCTTGCGGAGCTTATGCAGACTGCCAGCGAGCGCGTGTTGATTTTCGGGGAGTTCGGCGAAAGATTCGTCCATCCGAAAGTGGAGTTCAGGTCAATAAGCCTTTTGATTTTATCCGGTGTGAGCTGTTCAACGGTAAATTTCGTGTAGTTGCAGATAAAATCAATCATACTCTGATAATCAGAAAAACGGACCCCAAGTACGTTTGCCCTTTCGTTGTCGTTGAAGCTTGTGTCTTCTGGACTTGAAATCTGGGAAATCTTCTTGTCCTTTTTGTATGGATCAGGGTTTATGAGTGATTTTTTTACAAGGGCATCAAATAAATTGTTTACGCACACGAGGTGAAGCCTGTAATTGTCTTGAATCTTGGGAAGCATAACCGTGTTATACCATTGCTTCTTTTCTTCAAAGGCTGCCAAATACCTAGCGTTAAAGCTGTTTTCGTCCATAATTTTGCCTCATTAAAAAAATCTGGTTGAGCTTTCAACCTGGTGCCTAAAAATGCCGGAACTTTTTTAGTTGTTTCCTATTGTACACGAAAATCAACGTGATACGCAAGTTTCTAGGACTACTCTTCTAGAATCGGCAGATTATGGGTCAGGGTTTAGATTTGCCGGATGGTTCAATAAAAAAAGCCGCCCATGACATTTTTTGTCAACAGACGGCCTTTGTCGAAGGATTTTTTCCTTTATTTTTTCATGCTGGTGACTTTTTCAAGCCTTGTAAGTGCCTTGTGATCGGCTTCCTGCGCTGCTTTGCGGAGCTTTTCTGTCACCGTGCTGATGTTGTTCACCATATAAACCGGCTGCAACGTTGCGTCAAGGCAGTCCCTCCACAATGAGCTTTCTGGATCGACAGTGTTGCGTTTGAGCGTTGCCATTGAAATCGGGATGTGAACGTATTTGTCATGCACAAGGCCGATTACGATCTTTGTTTTTCCTGCCATCGCTGCGTGAACCGCATTGTTTCCGAGGCGTTCGCAATAGATTGAATCGTTTGCCGTAGTGACAGCCGCGCGGACTTCATAGCTCGGATCGATGTATTTGAGGTTGATAGGAACGTTCTTTTCCTTGAAGTACATGGTGATTTCGTCTTTGATGAAAGTTCCGATGTCAGCAAGCTTTTTGTTTCCTGATGCGTCGGTCTGATTCGTTGCGACGAGAAGATCCTGACCTGCACCCTCTGCAACGACTATAACTGCATGACCTCTTCTTTTGAGCCTGTTTTCCAAGTGTGCAAGGAATCCGTTCGGACCGTCCATTTCAAAAGGCACTTCCGGGATAAGGCAGAAATTTGCCTCATGGCTTGCAATTGCCGCAGCCGTTGCGATAAAGCCGGATTCGCGACCCATAAGCTTTACAAGGCCGATTCCGTTGATCTGTGACTGGGCTTCCATGTGGCATGAGTTGATGGCCCTTGTTGCCTGCTGGACTGCCGTTTCAAATCCGAAAGAGCGGTCGATGAACTGAAGGTCGTTGTCAACTGTCTTAGGAATTCCTACCACTGCAATCTTAAGGCCGCGGCGCTCAACTTCGTTTGCAATGTCCAATGAGCCTCTCTGGGTTCCGTCACCACCGATAATGAACATGACGTTTATGTTGAGCCTTTCGATTGAATCTACGATTTCAGAAGTCCTGTCTCCGCCTCCGCGTGAAGTTCCAAGGAAAGAGCCTCCGATTTTGTGGATGGCATCGACGTTTTCAGGATTCAGGTTGATTACGTCATATCCTTCTTCCTTGAAAAATCCGTTGTAGCCGAACTGGATTCCCTTTATTCTGCGTACACCATAGCGGTTCCAAAGACAGCGTACCACAGCACGGATGACATCGTTTAAACCAGGACACAGACCGCCGCAGGTACAGATTCCGGCAGTTACATGTTCAGGGTTAAAATAAATCTTTTCCCTAGGACCTGCTTTTTCCATGAGATTCGAGCAATCGCTGGCATCGCCCTTGTCGGTTTCAAAAACGTTCACAAGATTACGTACAAAAGATGTGTCCTTTACATAAGTGGCACGATAGTTCCCATGCTCGCGGGAAAGCTCGATAGGAGAAGGAACGGTGCACTCTCCTAAATTATCAACCGTAAAATCATATTTAATCTGACTCATAAGAGAACCCCTTTTTTTGACCAT
>JAFPKH010000334.1:0-3438 GCA_017424825.1 Treponema sp.
ACCGGAAAGCCAGAATATTATGCTTACAGGAAAACATGGTATTGGTAAATCACAGATTTTGAAGCAGTTTTTTGAGGAACGCGGACAGAAGGTTGTGATTCTTTTCCTTGGCCAGATGAGTGACCCCGGCGACCTAATAGGCCTTCCTCATCTTAATGAAAAAACTGGCAGAACAGATTTTATGCTGCCCTACTGGTTTCCTACAGACGGTAAGCCAATCGTACTTTTCCTTGATGAATTAAACCGTGCCCGCCCGGAAGTTCTACAGACAATCATGGACCTAACTCTAAACCGCACTTTGGCAGGAAAATCCCTTCCAGAAGGCAGCAGAATCATCAGCGCTGTGAATGACGGAGAAGAGTATCAGCTTACAGACTTGGATCCCGCTCTTGTAAGCCGCTTTAACATTTATGAATTCAAACCAAGTGTGCAGGAATGGCTTTTGTGGGCAGAAAAAGAAGGCTTTGATTCCCGAGTGATTGATTTTATAGCAGAAAATCCAGACATGCTTGACGGCAGCGAATTTAGGAGGGAAGACCAGGGGCTTGAAAAAACACCGGACAGACGCGCATGGGAAAGGGTTTCAAAAATTCTTTCTGCCAATAAAGCTGACCCTTTTCTAAAATCCGTAATAGCAGGAATTGTGGGAATGCCTGCCGCAACAAAACTTTTTGCCTCTCTGACAAAAAGTCGTTATCTCACTGCCAAGGATGTCCTGCTTGATTCTTTTGCAAAAGTTAAAACTGTACTGAAAAAATATAAAACGCCGGAAATTGCAGCCCTAAATGATTCAATTTTCAGATTTATCGAAAGCGAAGCCTACGAGAAGACGGAACTTCCTTCAATAACACGAAATTTGAATGAATACTTCAACTATTTGCAAGGCGAAAATCTTCGTGAAGCGGCCGCCCATTTTGTAAACCTTTATTCATCATCCGGATATCCGGGTGCAATTGTCTTCATAATGACAAGATGCCCAAAACTTAATAAGAATCTTACGGAGTTCATAAAATCAATATGATGGAATTTAACGGTCATAAAATATGGAAGCTACAGATTCTCTGGGGAAAACAACATGGGGTAATTTTCATCCCTTCCGATCAGAAACTTTTTATAGAGAGAGGTGAAATTATCATTCTTTCCATGCCGGGAAAATCAAGCGAAAAACAGAAAAAGGATTTCCTAAAATCTTCAATGAAAAAATCTCTTCATGAAGAAATTGAAAATCTCATGCCAAAATGGGAAAAGATTACAGGCCTAAAGTGTTCAAGCTGGTTTATAGGAAAGAGCAAAAGTGCCTGGGGCTGGTGCAGACCGTCAACCGGTAGAATCATGCTGAACGAGAACCTTATTTACAAACCAAAGGAATGCCTTGAATATGTTATTCTCCATGAGTTGTGTCATTTGGATCAGGCAAATCATGGTCCTCATTTTGCCGCCCTTTTGAATCAATATATGCCCGGCTGGCGGGAACTTGAAATATTAAACAACGGAGTTCTGCCAGCCTACAGCAAGTATGAATAAGATTTTGGAGAAAGATATGGATGCAAAAGAGAGAATTAAGAAGATTACCGAATTTTGGTTTCTCACCGAGCCCTTGATTTTTGCGGCATATTGCACGCATGAACTGTCTCAAAATGAAAATATGCAAGTTCCTTTCAGAACAGGAAAAAAGAGAATCGAATTTAATCCTGCAATAATAGATGGTTATTCAAATAAACTTATCGCTGAGTATCTTAAAATTGAGGTTTTCCGTATTCTCCTAAAGCATCCCTATCAGCGCCTACCAACATTCCCAAACAGAAAGGTTCTGGCTTATGCAAGCAACATCACGATTGCAGACTGTTATAAAACAGAATACAAACTGGCTGGTGTTAACAGATGGCCACTTAAAGAGGGACTCTGCTTTGAAGAGTACTATAATAAAATATTTGCAATACTTTCAACTCCACCGGAAGAAAACGCTGATTCAGGCGAGAGTATAATTCCTCCTGAGAATAAAAATCAAACATCGTTGGATGCAGAAGAAGCCGAACAACTTTCCGCACTTTGGGAAGAAGACGAGGAAGTTTCTTGCACCATCAACAATCTTATTGAAATTGCAGAATCATCAAATACCTGGGGCAACATATCAGGCAATTTGCAGGAGCTTATAAAAGCCAGCAAGACAATTGCCATGGATTATAGAAAAATGCTCTCTGCTTTTAGGACTTCAATTCTTTCGAGCAAAAGACGTCTTACACGTATGCGGCCAAACCGCCGTTTTGGATTTGCATTTATGGGCAGCAGATATGCCCTTGCCACAAACCTTTTGGTTGCAGTGGATGTAAGCGGTTCGGTTTCAAGCAGAAGCCTTATGAATTTCTTTTCCATTATAAACAGGTTCTTCAAATATGGAATAGAAAAACTGGATGTCATTCAGTTTGACCATGAATTAAAAACAAAGGATCCTCTTCCATTCAAGAAAGCAAAGAGCGAAGTAAAAATCGTTGGCCGTGGAGGTACGAGTTTTCAGCCTGCTGCGGATTACTACTGCTCACACCCGGAATACGATGGACTCATTTATTTTACAGACGGCTGGGCTGCAGTTCCGGAGTTCAATACAAAAAGAATCATCGATGTCCTTTGGATAATTACAAACAAAGGGGATTATGAAAGGCACAAGGACTGGATAAAGAAAATTGCCCATAACCGTGCAACATATATTCCAGAGTAAAAGGAGGTCAATATGGAAAGAAAATCAATTGCAGACATACACTTCTCAATTCATTCAGTTATTGTGGACTGGGAATTAAAATTAAAATTCTTTCGTTGGATTGCGGGTGATTTTCGCTATGATTCAATAGACTGGCTTTCCTCTCCAATATCAAAAAGTGAATTTCCAGATGGAATATCATGGCAGGATATTTTGGATTATTCAGAAGGAATTTCCTTAGAAAACAGAAGCTTTTCAGGAACCGAATGTGATATGCTTAAAATTCTTCGCATGGAAACCGCAGAACGTCTATTTGACAAATTTCTGCATGAAGGTCTTGATGAAGAAACAAAGCTGCAAGTGGAAAATGCCTGGAACGAACACTTCAATTCATTTGAGACAGTTGATTACGAAAGCTTCGATTACACGCTTCAAGGTTTTTCTGGGAAATTCGACGGCAAGAAGTTTGCCTTTCATAAACAGCAGAAAAAAGGTTTAGCCTTTCTATGTACAAAAGGAAAGGGACTTCTTGCCTATGATGTAGGTGTCGGAAAAACTGCAACTGGAATTGCCTCTGTAGTTCATCAAATACAGCATCAAAAATGCAAACGGCCCTTGATTATCGTTCCAAAAGCTGTCTATCCAAAATGGATACATGACACAAAAGAACTTTTTCCAGATGTAAAAGTCAATGAACTTGAGAATCTGAACAAAGAAGTTATATTTGAATTAAAAAATAAGAC
>JAFPKH010000335.1:0-2756 GCA_017424825.1 Treponema sp.
AACCGAAAAAAATTGAAAAGCTCGTCCCTAAATCATACAACGAAAAGAACGAGAGGCTTTCCGAACAAGTGCAGAAGGCTCCAGAAAAAAACGGTGACCTTTCGGAAGATGAGCTTGCAATGCTCGACGTGAACAGGGATTTCATGGTTCATGCAGCCGGTGCATATGATTCAGACCAGGGATACAACGACTTCCTCGACTACATAAACAAGACGATAAAAGAACAGATAAACGCAGACGGAGCAGCCCTTCTCATGGTCGATGACTTTGAGGACCTTGTTTCCGTAAAAGCTTTTGACGGTGATTTTCCGCCTCCCTACAAACTCCCTTCAGACCTGCCGCACAAGCCGGTACGCGTTTCAACAAGCTTCAAATTCGCCTCGTTCTCTCTTGAGGGAAACATTTTCGGAGAGATAGCAAAGTCAGGCCGCCCGGAACTCATAGACAAGCCGGAAATCGATGACAGGATATATCAGAACGGTCCGGAAGAATTCCTTGAATGCGGAAGCTACATAATCGTACCTCTCAAAATCCAGGGAACCGTAATCGGCGTAACTGCATTCGCGCGCAAGAACGGAACTCCGAAATTCACCAAGACGCATCTCGGCATTGCCTCTACCCTCACGGATTTTGCAGCCGCAATCATAAAGAACGTAATCACCGTAAAAGACATAATCGAACGCAGCGAGATGAACAAGGAATCTGAAATCGCCATGAAGATCCAGAGCACGCTCAGACCGGTCAAGCTTCCTTTGGTCAAGGGAGTACAGCTCGGAAACATCTGGGCACCGGCAGACGGCGTTTGCGGCGATTATTACGACGTAATCGTTTCAAGGAAAGACAGGGTTTCGTTCATCATGTCGGACATCGCAGGAAAAGGAACGAACAGCATGACGGTCATGACAATGATACGCGCCATGCTCCGCCTTGTAATAAACACTACCCAGAGCGCAGGAAAAATCCTCACGTGGGTGAACAAGGGAATCACGTCAGAATCATTCAGCACGGATCACTTCGGTTCTGTGGCTTTGATAAATTACAATCCGTTGGAGCAGACCATGGAGATTTCGACAGGCGGAATCATCCCGGTGTACTATTTTGACGGAGAAAAGAAGGAAATCAGCCTTTTGTCACAGTCATCGGACCCGATCGGCGTAGAAAAAACGTCAGAATATAAAGATTTCGTGCAAAATGTTAAAAGTGGTGATATAATATTCACATATACCGATGGTATTGTAGAGGCACTTAATGAAGACGGAGCGCAGTACACTACTGAAAAGCTTCTGGATCTCATAAAGGCCAACTGCACCAAGCCAAGCAAAGAGCTGGCGAATATCATCAAGAATGACGTAAAAAACTTCAGCGGCAACGCTAATCAACATGATGACGAGTCGCTGCTGATTATTAAAATTCAGTAAATTGTGCAAAATGGGCAATAAGGAGAACACATATGGAACTGAAAATACGCAAGAATGGTGAAGTTTACATCATTGACGTAAACGGCGAAATGGACTTGTACAATTCTTACAAGCTTAAAGAGCTGGTAAGCAAAATGCTCGAAAAGAACGTCAAGTCCTTTATTATCAACATGGAACAGGTTGATTACATCGACTCTTCTGGAATCGGAGCTTTGATTTACATTTGCTCAACTATCAAGAAGATGAACCTGAAGCTTTATATTTCAAATATCCATGGTTCCGTAAAGAAGGTTATCGAGTTGACAAAATTGATGGGCTACTTCCCTATTGCCAATTCAGTAGAAGAAGCACTTTTAATGGTTAACGAATAGGAGAATTTTACAGATGGACATGATCAAAGAACTTCGCTCAGATGGCAATGACCCGTTATTTGACAAGTCAAATATGCTTTACAAGGAATTCCCTTCTGATTTCCGCCAGATCCGCTACTTCACATTGCTCATCGTTCAGTCTGCGCCGTTGGAAATCAAAGAAATCAACCTCCTTGAACAGCAGATTTCTGAAATAATCAAGAATGCCGTAAAGCATGGAAACCATTGCGACATCAACAAAAAAGTCCATGTCTGGTATTCTTTCTCCGCAACGCATGCCCACATCATAGTGGAAGATGAGGGAGAAGGATTCAAAGACCTGGAAAAATGGAATGAGTTCAACCGCAAGCGTCTTGAATGTCTCCATACCTCAAACTTTGAGGAACTTACGAATTACGTAACATTCCGTACCAAGCAGTCCGATGAACAGGACGGTGGAAATGCCCTTTTTGCCGCATTGGAATACTGGAACGGTGGATTCGTATACAACGACAAGCGCAACGGAGTGGCAATGCTCAAGCGTTTTGCACAGAAACGCCACGGTGTTGCAATTGATGGAGAGTAAACCTGTTTGAAAACATGTTTTTCGAACTCTTTTCATAAGTCCATTGCCAGTCAATAAAAAAAACTTGACTGCAAGTTGTTTTTTGTCTATATTATTACTCGGATTGCACTTTTCGCGGACAATGTAACATTTGACCGCGAAAGTCATTTTTTTAACAGGCTCTTTCGGAAACAATCTGAAAGCCTTGAAATCAACAGGAACCCGGGGGTGTACCGGTTTCGACAGATAGGAGTGATCTTGCGCTGCAGGTGAGGCTGTCATCTGGTCTCTGATTCAGGTGAAAACAATAACTGCTAAACGTAGAGACGAAGAGTCTGACGAACAGCTCGCTCTCGCTGCTTAATTGTAGCTGAGCACGGAACTTGTGGGGCGCTGTTCCTAGCACCATGATGTTCTGTTACA
>JAFPKH010000336.1:0-8652 GCA_017424825.1 Treponema sp.
GAAGACAAACATTCCGCGCTCAACATTGGCTGTAGAGGACGAAATGTGGGCAAACGACATCAAAACCGGAATTTCCGCATCAAATGACGACGATGATGGCTCGGACGAAGGTTCAGACGATGACGGCAATGGTGATGACGGTGAATCATAATAATATAGAACATTTCTAAAAACTGATGTTTTCCGGTATGCCCTATATAAAATTTATTTGACACCGATATCAAACGGTTTTAAAATATAAAGATATAGGTGTTTCCTATACTAGAGACGAGTTTTGTTTTAGAGATTTTGGAGATACAAATGAAAATGACTCTAAGAGAAAAATATCACGATCTTTTCAGTAATCTGGAAAAACTTTCGACTACATCTTCCGTAATCGATGAAACGAACGTTTATCAAGTTGAAAATCCGGTTACCAGAAAAATCATGGATCGGGTTGTCGCCGAAAACACAACGCCTGACAGCCATCTCAACGGAATTGAGAATTTTGAGGATTTTTATAATCAGGTTCAGGAAGGAAAGCACGGTCTGATCCTCATGGAGCACTACGCCAATACTGATCTACCGGCATTCTGCTACATGCTTGAACACTCAGGCTCCCAAAAGCTTGCGGAACTTTCAAAAAAAATAGTCGCAATCGCCGGAATGAAGCTCAATGAAGCAGATCCTGTCGTAAAAGCCTTTGCGGAAAGCTTTACAAGAGTCGTAATCTACCCGACCCGCAGCCTTGACAAAAAAGAGCAGACAGAACCGGCAGAAGTCGCGCAGGCAGAAGAGCAGAGGGCGCGGAAAATCAATCTGGCGGCAATGCATGCTATGGACGACTGCAAAAGACGCGGAGAAGTAATCCTCGTATTCCCGTCAGGAACCCGTTATAGACCCGGACACCCCGACACAAAAAAGGGACTCAGGGAAATAGACAGCTACATACGCCTGTTCGACATAGTAATCCTCGTGAGCATCAACGGTCACATACTGGAATTGCAGGATGAAGACATGCTCAATGATCTGATCGAACCGACAAAGCAGATTTTCACTGCCAGCCCTGTAATCGAATGCAAGCCGTTCAGAAAGCAGTTCATGGCATCGCTCCCCGAAGATGAACCGGATCCAAAGCAGAAGCTCATAGACAGGATCATGGAGATACTTGAGGAGCAGCACAACAAGGTTGAAGCAGAAGAAAACAAATAAAAAAGGCTATCTCGAAAAACCAGTTTTTTGGAGACTTCAAGAAATTCCCATAGGAGAAACGTTTTATGAATTCACCGACAGAAATCGCCCGCCTCTACGTTGATACAGGCGTACAAAAATCCAAGCTGCCTATAGGCAAGATGTTCGCACTAGCTGTTTTTGCAGGCATGTTCATCGCACTCGGAGGATTTGCAAGCACAGTCGCAGCTTATGGTCAATGGCCGCAGTCATTATCAAAGCTTTTGTCCGCACTAGTATTCCCGATCGGTCTGATGATGGTTCTTGTTGGTGGCGCAGAGCTTTTTACAGGCAACAGCCTCATGCTCATGCCGGTACTTCAAAAGCGCACCAGTCTTGGAAAAGTCCTCGTCAACTGGGCCGTAGTATATATAGGAAACCTTATAGGCGGAATTTTGATTGCGCTTGCCGTCGTATACTTCGTTGCAACCGGAAAAAATGCGCTTTATGACGGTGACCTCGCAAAAACGATGATAAGCACTGCAGTAACAAAAAGCTCCATGTCATTTTTAGAAGCTTTCATAAAGGGTATCCTCTGCAACTTTATGGTCTGCATGGCAGTATGGGTTTCAATGGCCGCATCTGATCTGGCGGGAAAAATCATAGCCTTGTACCTACCGGTCGCACTTTTCGTACTCTGCGGATTCGAGCACTGCGTGGCAAACATGTACTTTATCCCTGCAGGATTCTTCGCATCATTGGCAACAGGCACGGCTATCAAAACAACAATCCTGAGCGCACTGATCAACAATCTGCTCCCCGTAACATTGGGCAACATAGTAGGCGGTTCATTAATAACCGGATTCGGCTACTGGTGGATCTACCTCAAGGGGCATGCGGAGTAACTTCATCAGGCTGATTGCAAAATAATTTTCTTGTGATCAGCACTTTCTTCAAATTCCAGGGAGACTTTAAATGCATTATGATTTTTTGTTTGTAGGCGCAGGGCTTTTCAATGCGGTTCTTGCTCATGAAGCGGTAAAGCATGGTAAAAAATGTCTTGTAATTGAAAGAAGGAATCACATCGCCGGAAATATTTATACAGAAAATATAGAAGGCATCAACTTTCATAAATATGGTGCGCACATTTTCCACACGGACAACAAAGAAGTCTGGGATTATGTGAATCAGTTTGCAGAATTCAACCGTTACACAAACAGTCCTGTCGCGAATTATAAAAACCAGCTCTACAATCTTCCGTTCAACATGAACACTTTCAACAAAATCTGGCCGGATGTGATTACGCCGGAGCAGGCAAAAAAGAGGATTGCAGAACAGGCAAGCGTCATGGCCGGAAAAGTACCGCAGAATCTTGAGGAACAGGCCATATCCCTTGTGGGGCGTGACATCTACGAACGTCTCATAAAAGGCTACACCGAAAAGCAGTGGGGAAGAAAATGCACTGAGCTTCCGGCCACAATAATCAAAAGGCTTCCGGTACGCCTGATTTTTGACAACAATTATTTCAACGACAAATATCAGGGTATTCCAATCGGCGGATACACTCAGATTGTGGAAAAAATGTTCGAAGGCTGCACGGTTCAGCTTAATACAGATTTTTTTGATGACAAAGAAAAATGGATGTCAACAGCGGACAAAATCATCTACACAGGAACAATCGATAAATTCTTTGACTACAGCGAAGGCGAGCTTGAATACCGTTCACTGCGTTTTGAATCTGAAATTCTGGACTGCGAAAATTTCCAGGGCAATGCGGTTGTCAATTATACCGAAGCAGAAATTCCATACACAAGGATTATCGAGCACAAACATTTTGAATTCGGTACGCAGCCAAAGACAATAATCACGCGTGAATACCCTGCCACATGGAAACAGGGGGACGAGCCTTATTACGCAATCAACGACCAGCGGAACACAGAGCTTTATGCAAAATACAAAGCACTTGCCGCCGCCCAGGACAAAGTGATTTTTGGCGGCCGCCTAGGAATGTACAAGTATTTCGACATGGACGACACAATCGCCGAAGCATTGGCTTTGAGCAAGACACTTTAAAAACAAAGAGACCGCCGTGCTTAAAAAACATGACGGTCTTTTTTATGTTCTGTCACTCACCGGACAGCGCGATAACAGGATCAAGTTTTGCCGCTCGGGATGCTGGACTGAATCCAAAGAAGATTCCGACCAAAACGGAGAACACAAAAGAAATAATACATGCATTCATGCTGATTACAAAACCAAGCGAGCGCACATACTCAACCGCAAAGCTTATGCCTATTCCCAAAATGATTCCTATGATGCCGCCCATGATCGTTATGCTGGCAGACTCTATCAAAAACTGCCGCCTTATCGTTGCAGGGCTTGCACCCAATGCTTTTCTGATTCCGATTTCTTGTTTTCGCTCAGTAACGGTTACAATCATAATGTTCATGATACCGATGCCGCCGACAAGCAGAGAAATAGCCGCAATAGCCGCAAGCATCACGGAAATGGTCGAAGTGATTTCACTCATCTGATTTATCATCGTCTGCATGGAACTTACGGAAACAGAATTTTCGCTTCCTGACAATTCAGTGCAATAATTTTGCAAGGTCTCAACCAAATCTGCCGCTTTGCTGTTCGATACCGCTTGAACCATAACGGTCGATGCAGCCGGATTGGGCACGATTTTTTTGGTGTAGAATCCCCTTGTTACGTAGCCGCCGTTCGAGCTGTTTTCCATTCCAGATGACTGTTCTTTCAAAATACCGATCACTTCAAAACTGAAGCTCACAGAATCAATCACTACGGTTACGTTTTTGCCGACACCATCGCCATTCGGGAAAAGGGATGACGCAATGGAGCTTCCCAAAATTATTTTCTGATTTCCCATCACGTTGTCAGTAACGGAAAAATAATTTCCTTCGCTCAAAGCCAATCCATAAGTCTGAAGATAATCTGTTTCGACCGCCGTGCAAGATACAGATGCACTTGAATCTCCGTAAGTGACGGTTCCCTGCATGGAATTCTTGTACCAGATTTTTTTGATTCCAGGAATCTGTCCAAAAAGAGTTTCCCTGAATGATTCCGTAAACTGGATTGCCGACGATGAATTGCGGCGTGACATGAATCCTGCGCTGATGCTGACCATATCCAAACCGGAAGAACCGAACGTATCTTGAATCTGCTGGGTTGAACTCTGTCCCATGCTCATGATTACGATGACAGATGCAACACCAACGATAATTCCCAAAAGCGAAAGGAAAGTCCTTGTTTTGTTCCGCTTGAAATTCTGCAGGGCATTCAAAAAATCCTCAAGCATTGCTTTCCTCCTTTTGCTCCGAAATGGTAAAATCCTGCGGCTCCTGAACAAGATCGCTCTGAATTATTCCGTCAAGTATTTTTATACACCGCTTTGAACTTGCACCTACACGCGGATCATGCGTAACGATTACAACCGTTGTCCCCGTTCCGTTGATTTCCCAGAACAAATTCATTACGGCACGACTGGTCTTGCTGTCCAAGGCTCCGGTCGGTTCATCAGCAAGGATT
Organism: Treponema sp.; assembly: GCA_017424825.1. Classification (GTDB taxonomy): domain Bacteria; phylum Spirochaetota; class Spirochaetia; order Treponematales; family Treponemataceae; genus Treponema_D. The sequence continues at coordinate 4,699 of JAFPKH010000336.1, forward strand.
ATCTTCGGTTTGGTCACAGTGGCACGCGCAATGGCAACCCTCTGTTTTTGACCTCCGGAAAGCTCATACGGATGATGATGGATCCTTTGCCCAAGCCCCACTTTTTCCAAAGCCTCTTCTGCAAGTTCCCGGCGCATACGCTTGTCAATTCCGGCATATCGGAGCGGAAGCATTACATTTTCAAGAACGGTCATTGACGGCAAAAGAAAATACTGCTGAAAAACGAATCCTACCGTCTGATTGCGCAGAACAGCCAAATCCCTTTCGTTCATTTTTGCAGTTTCTCTTCCGTTGATTTTCACAATCCCTTCTGACGGGCGGTCAAGGCATCCGACCATGTTCATGCACGTGGATTTTCCCGAACCCGACGGTCCCATGATTGTGACGAATTCTCCCTGCTTGATGTCGAACGAAACTCCACGCAAGGCATATACAGTTGAATCACCGACAGAGTAAATTTTTTTTACGTTATCCAAAGTTATTACGGATTCAGCCATGAACAAGTCTCCCTATGTTATTAACCCCGTCATCATTACAGCTCTGAAGAACCGCTGATTAGAATCCAGGTGGTCCTCCGAATCCGCCGCCGCTTGGCATTCCACCGTCTCTGCTTGATGAACCGCCGCTTCTACTACCACCAGACATTCCACCAGGCATACCGCCCATACGACGCTGAGAGCCGGATGCAGATGCCGCAGACTGGGCTTTTACCATCTCACCGCCTGAAAGTCCGCTTTCAACTTTAACGTACTCAGTATCATAAGGAGAAACTACGACGTTCACTTTTTCACCCGTATCGGCAAGAACGACAAATGCCTGACCATCTTCACGTCCGATTGCATAACGCGAAACCAGGACATAATTTTCATCCGGAGAAATCTTTATTTTACCGGAGAAAGAAAAGTTCGGGAGTATTTCGTCAGGATATTCATCTATGCGGACAGTTGCTTTTACAACGGTTGCACCCCGGTTTGTGACGGTACCTATTGCAGGCCACCCGACTACATATCCGGTGACAGGCTTGTCGCTTGCAGAGAAGTTGAATTCAACAGTCTGTCCTTCCTTCAGTTTCCCGACATCGGTTTCAGCAATCTCGACCTCAGCCGTAAGATATGATTTATCGACCAAAGTTCCTACGTTGTCTTTTGATTCAAGAAAATCTCCGACGGCAACGTTTATGTTCGCGATGATTCCGTCAAAAGTTGCGGTAACTTTTCTTTCGTTTATCTTTTGCACGAGAGATTCGCGCTGGGTAAGCTTGAGCTGATATTCCCTGTAAGACCCGGTGATTTTAACTGTCTGGGTTTCGTAATCATGCTTTGCAAGATTGTATTTTTCGGCAGTATCATCCATCTGGATAATGACATCGCCGGCTTTTACGAAATCACCCTGCTTTACATAAACAGCAGTCACTGTTCCTGATGACTGAGCCTGAAGCGTCTGTGACTGAGCCGCAGCAACGACACCGGAAATTTCAATCACGTTTTCATAGGTTTCGGTTGTGACCCTGTAAACTGTGTTCGCCGTTTGTTTGGAAGTGATTATCTTACGGGCAATAATAAGCCCCGCTACAACCACCGCAGCAACAATCAGCAAAGCAATCAAAATCTTCACAAGCTTCGGAAGTTTGCGGCGCTGTTTTTTTGCAGCAACCGGGCTTCCATTTTCGTCTGCGTTGTTTTTATTCTTTGACATCAGATTTTTCCTCCACCTCTGCATCAGAATTCAGAAACTCACCGTCCCTCACAAACAACAATGTAGTCGTATCGTTATATATGAGCAGATCAAGTTTGTTTATAAGAATCTTCAATCTATAGTTTTCTTTGTTCACCTGAGCATTGTTATACTCGGTTTTGTTTACGTATCCCTGCCTGTAATAATTGGCCATGTCTGCGGCAAGCGATGAATACATGTCATAGGATTCCGCGCATGTCTTTGCTTCCCACAAAATATTTTCAAGCGAACTTTTCTGAGAAACCATTGCCGTTCCAAAATCAATCTGGGCATTTTGTTTTTCAAGTTCTTCCGTACTTACTTCAAGCTCCGTAATCTGATCGTTCAGCTTTGCAACTTTAAATGCGTTCGGATCAAAAGAAACACCGAGAGTAAACACAGGAGTAAATGAATCGCTTCCGACCGGGAGATTCGCACCTACGTTCAATGCAAGCCCTGTGTCATTCCATGTAAAATTGGAACCTACATCCACAGTATGCGATCTTGTCCTCTCATTGTTGAAAGTAAATCCGGCATTTGCAGTAAGCTTTATGTTTCCGTCGGCTTCACGCTCAAGCTTGCTGATATAGGCATTCCATGACGCAGCCTCAACTTTCTTGTAATCAGAGGGTGAAAAGCTGTCCACAGAAACCGGCTCCACATCAGGAATCTGCTCGGGTAAAAAATTCACGGGATCTGTTTCTGTATACTGCACGCCGCACTTTGCACAAAAAACCTTTACTTCGCGCTCCATGTTTTTTTTCTGCACGTCAATCTCGTACTGGTCATTCAAGACTTTCATATTTGCAGTCCTGTATTTTGTGGAGCTTGTCGTGTATCCCTGGGCTTTGAGAGTGTCCAGTGAAAGCTGGTCGTCATAAAGGCTTTTTTCAAGCGAAACGATTTTTGCAGCCATTTCATAAAGCGATTTCAAAGTTTCATAAAATTTTTTTTCAGCTGATACGAATCCGTTCTGAAGATTGCGCTGCGCTTCCAAAACTTTACGCTGAGTCTTCAGCTTTGTAATTTCACGGTTTTTGGAATCATTGGAAATTATGTCCACGCTCACTTTCAATGAAGTATTTGAAAAAGTATCCGTAGTGTCCTTGCTGTCGAAAAGCATGCTTGATGAAACTGAAATGCCCAGGTTCTTGGCATCAGGAACGGCAAACGTTGCGGTCGGAGTGAATTTTATATTCCAGTCATCGCCGGTTGTAAATGTGATTGTGCCGCTCGAAATCTTAAAGCTGAATCCGTTTGAGACCGTCGTTATTTCGCTTTCCAGAATCACCTTCTGCATCTGGCTTGAAAGGCTGCGCAGTTCCAGATCGTTTGAAAGATATCCTTTGAGAAGTTCATCCAAACTTTCCTTCGCATGCAATCCGCAGACCGCCGTAAATGCAAGAAAGATTGCGCTGATAAATATTTTTATTCTCTTCATACTTTAATTATAGAATATTCTCTTTTTTTGAAACAATAAAATTAATGTTATACCATGCATTATTTGCTAAGAAAACTCTTAGAAAAGAGGCATATATCAGAAATCAAGCAGGAAGGGCATTTTGGATTCCGCGCAGTGCATGTGTAGCGTCCGTGCAAAATGAGCCAGTGATGGGCGTGCTGCATGTATTTTTCGGGAATCCTTTTTACAAGGGAGTCTTCAACTTCGCGTGGATTTTTTCCTTCCGCAAGACCGATTTTCGGGCAGATTCGCATGAGGTGAGTATCGACAGGCATGGTCGGCTGACCGTAGACCACATTCAAAACGACGTTCGCAGTTTTACGTCCCACGCCGGGTAAAGATTCCAAATCAGCACGGTTGTCGGGAATTTTTGATCCGAAATCTTCAATGAGTTTTTTGCAAAGCCCCATGACATGTTCCGCCTTTGATTTATAAAGCCCGATTGATTTTATGTATGAAATGAGTTTTTCTTTTCCAAGCGCAAGGATTTTTTCAGGCGTGTCCGCAATTTCGTAAAGCGGTTTTGTGGCGGCGTTAACGGATTTATCAGTCGCCTGTGCGCTCAAAACAACCGAAACCAAAAGACAAAATGGATTCGGTGCCACAAGTTCAGATTCCGGCTTCGGATTGTTTTTTTTGAAACGCTCAAATATTTCAACAATCTGTTCCGATGAAAGAAGTTTCATTTCAATTCATAGATGATGTCAACTATGACGCATATTTCTTTTTTCCCGGTCGAAAGAGGTGTTGAACCATCGCTCATGTTGTCAGCATACACC
>JAFPKH010000041.1:0-6673 GCA_017424825.1 Treponema sp.
GTACCGATAATCTTTGCACCGTCCTTCATATAGAAGGTCACGGCAGTACCCTTCTGCAGCACGTAGGCACCGTCATTGCTGATGACGGCAGTAAGCGTGAAGGGACTTCCCACCACAGCCTTCTGCACACTGGCTGTCAGCGACGACACACGGGCATCGGGCAGCGTCTGGTCAGTGATCAGCAGATAGCACGTACCAGAGCCGAAGCCGTCGGCAGACACCGTGAAGATGACGGTATGCGAGTCGCCGCTGGTAGTATTCTTCTTCGACTTCACCGTAACCTCTACCGAAGCCTCTCCGGCAGGGATGGTGACGGTCTTTTCGTACTCCAGGTCGGCATCGTAGTTACTGCTCAGGGTAACGGTCAGCGGCTTGGAAACATCGTCCAGCGTATTGCGCTCGATAACCAGCTTGGCCTCGCCGCCTTCTGCCACAGTAGTGGTCTGCGAGTTCACCGCAAGGGATGCTCCGTCGTTGTCCAGTACGGTGAGCTTTGCCGTCACACTGCCGGCCTGTTCACCGGATGCCGCACAGCTACACGACGATACCCACACACCTGCAGTAATGGTATAGGTGCGGTCGCCCTCCTTGACAGTATTATCGACAGGACCGAGGTTGAAATAGACGGTCTCAACGCCCTTGGCCATTTCAATGGTCTTGTTTCCGTAGTAGATTCCCCCCTCGGAGTCATCGCTGATGCGGACGGTTATCTTGCTGTTTGTCTTGCCGGTACGTGTCAGCACGGCAGAAACAGCAGTCACGCCGGCAGACTCGCTCACCACGTTGGGGGTCAGCGTCAGTGTCAGCACAGGCATGTCGTTGTCGTGCAGCACCACCAGTACCTCACCCTTCTCGTAATTCTGTGCCGAAGCAGTGAACTTATACGCCTGTTCCAGGTTGGGCAGCTCGTTGTCAATAACAGCCACGTCAACGGTAGCCGTTGTCTCACCGGCAGGGATGGTCACCGTCTGGGGACAGCTAAAGCGCTTGGCATCCTCATTGGCCAGCGTCACCACGATGGGCAGTGACGACGGACGGGCGGCAGTGATGGTGAGCTGGAAGGTATCGCCCTCCGTGACATCGGTCTTCGACGCCTTCACGGTGAGTCCTGGCAGTTCGTCATCAATAATCACCAGACGGGCACTGACAGGCTCGTAGCCGTCGCCGCTGACGGTGATGTTCACCACAGAGTCGGCATCCAGCACGTCGTTGTTCGTGATGTCGATATAGAATACCGTTCCCGACTGGTTGGCAGGCACGGTGACCTTTGCCGGCACCTTGACACGCGAATCATTAGTAGCCGTCACATCAAACACACGGATATTGGCCCAGCGACCGCTGCGGCTCAGCTTGGCACTGATCTGGTGGTTACCCTCGTTCAACTTGATTCTCGACAGTTCCAGCGTCAACCGCTTGCCCACCGTCACGTTCTGGGCACTCTGTGCCGTATTGTTGTCACGCAGCGACGGGTGCTCACCAGTCTTCTCGTTGGGCACGACGGTAACCTGCACCTTGGCCACGCCGTCAAGTCCCAGCAGGGCGGGCAGCGTCACCTTGGCCTCACGGCTCACGGAGCCACCGGCAGCCAGTGTCTTGTCATAGTAAGTTGTCGTCAGCACCTTGCTCAGGTTGCCGCTGACGGTGACGAGTGATATCTGCTCGCTCCATCCGTCCTCGGTAGCCACCTGCGCATCCAGACGCAGTGCCGAGCAAGGGTCTCTGGAACGAAATAAGCTCCTCCATAAAAATCCTGAAAAGCGCCCTGGGTTCAAAATTCCTGCACACTGAAAGTATGGCCGAAATATCCGGGACATGACCTGAAGCGACGGTTTTAAAAAACAAATCCGCGTTATATCTGACTGTATCCGGGCTTACGGGAAAATATGTCTGAAGGAAATCATTTATTGAATCCGGAATTGGTTTTCCTGCAACCACGCAGTCATAATGGAACACCCTGTTTATGACTTCCTGCTGCTGTGTTACGCTCCTGTTGAAAAAAGAGTATGTCCTGACCCTTGAAAGTATGGTCGGGAGTATTGCACCGCGCCTTGCAGTAGTCAATATGAAGACGGTGTTTTCAGGCGGTTCCTCAAGGATTTTCAGAAGTGCGTTCCTTGAGCTTTCTGCCATGCTGTCCGCATTTTCTATGATCAGGACTTTTTTTCCGCTTTCAGTGCTTAGATGCGCCCATTCGGAAAAATTTCTTATCTGCAGAACAGGAAGCGAATCATACAAAAAACTGCTTTCAAGCTTGGTCGTAAGCTTTTCAATTTCATCAAGGACTTTTTCAAGCTCGTCACCGTCGGGTATGGTTCTTCCAGGAGTGAGCACTTCAAGATTTTCGTCTATGCTTTGGATGAGCGGAGAAAATTTTGAAAGCTTGTCGTCATCACGCCAGAGTACGGAGCTGAATCTTATGGTAAGTTTTCTGACTGCACGGAGATAAAGATAGCGCGCGGCTTCAAGATGCGACGTGTTCTTTGCATTTTGGGAAAGCAGGGTTGTTTTTGCGGCGGCAATTTCCAGAGTCCTGTTTCCAGGCCCGGCGACCAGAACATTCTGCGAAACCATGGCCTTGTGCTTGAGGCAGCTCGGACAAGTGCAGTTCCACTCTCCCCTGATTTTTCCGGTGCACGACAAAACCCGCGACAGTTCCAGGGCACATGTAAGCTTTCCGGATGCAGAAGGACCGGAAAACAATATGGAACCAGGGAGCCTGTCTTTTTCTATGTCCTCCGACAAAAGGGAGGTTGCGCTTTGATGCAGGACGTTATCGAACAAAATTTCCCCCGTTCAGGCTTTTATGCGGCGAAAAACACGGAACGCACAAAAAAGGCTGCGGTTACTGCAGATGATTTTTCCCATGACGGGACGAAATGTTCACCGAGAATATTCCTGAAAACCTTGAAAAAGAAACTTCCGTCAAGGATTTTCGATGCATCAAAAAACGGCTGTGCAGAAAGAAGGAACAAGATGAGCGCGATTATTGCCGCTGCTTCGACCAGTCCGAACGCAAAACCCAAGGTTCGGTTAAGCGGGCCGAGAATCTTGTTTTCAAATATTTTCCCGATTGTTTTCTGAAGGATTTTTATGACGATGAAAACAACGACGAATACGATCAGGAAAGTGACTATCGTGCACAAAAGCGAATTGTTTATGAACTTGGACAAAAGCCCCGTGAAATTCTTGTACAGGAGGATTGCGGCAATAACTGAAAGAACCGGAGCGGCCTTGTCGAAAAACGAATCCACGAAACCTTTTATCGTGCAGACGACGACACAAAGAACGGTGATAAGAAGAAAAATATAATCAACAACTACCATCGGATATTCCTCCTAGAATTATTTCAGCAATGCTTTTAGCCGGATTCAAGCTTGCACACAGCGTACCGCATGCAGACGAAAGGCTTTCACGCACATTTGGATCAAGCATTTTTTCAAGTGATTTTTTCAGATTTTCTGAACCGGCATCCTGACCGACGAGAGCGAACGCCGCACCCTTCTCCTCAAAATATTTTGCGTTGTCAACCTGATCGCCCCTTGTACCTGAACCGCACAATGGAACCAGCAGCATGGGCTTTTTGCAGACTGCACACTCCCACAAAGAATTTGCGCCCGCACGTGAAAGAACCGCATCGCAGGACTGCACCACATAAGGCATTTCCTTGTAAATGAATGCATATGGATGATAGCCTTCCGGCGGATTTGAAAAAACTTCAGGATTTTCTTCCGCAAATTTTTTTCCGGTCTGATGCACGACTATGAATCTCTCCAAAAGCCAGCTCAGATTATCCTTTACCAGATTGTTCACCTGGAGAGCACCAAGGCTTCCGCCAAGAACAAGCAGGACGGGCTTTTCATGATTTTCCGGTATGCCTAGGAATTCAAGGCCTTCTTTTCTGTGGTCCTCATAAAAAACCGGGCGCACTGGGTTTCCGGTGAGCATGCACTTTTCTTTCAGGGAATCCTTGAAAAATTTCCTTGTGTCTTCATAGGAAATCAATATGCGGCAGGCGCGTGAACTGTTCAGCCTCGTTGCAAGACCGGGAGTAAAATCACATTCGTGCGTGTAATAAGGGATTTTCCTTGATTTTGCTGCACGGCAAGGCGGAACGGAAACAAAACCTCCCTTTGAAAAAAGGCAGTCCGGTCTGATCTTTTTTAGGATCTTTTTTGCCCTGAAATATCCTGCGGCGATTTTAAATAAATCCTTGAAATTCTGGAATGAAATGTAGCGGCGAAGCTTTCCGCATGGTATTCCGAAAAATTCAGCTATGCTTCCACCTTCAGCGGTAAGATTTTTTTCAACGATATCCCTGTCCATGCCGGATTCATTTCCGATCCAGCTGATTTCAACATCAAGATTTTTTTCTGCGGCAAGATTCCTGACAGCATCAGCCACTGCAATTCCCGGGTAGATATGACCTCCCGTACCTCCGCCTGCAAAAACGATTTTTATTTTTTTTTCTTCCATAAGATTCTACCTTTAAATATATTTTTTAGTGACAGTCACGCCAATAATCAGAAATCTACCGTAAAGCCCTATTCTTTCGGCGGATACTGCTGCATGATTTCGACAAGCCCAGGCTTTTTGAAAAGATTTGCATACTGCCTTGCACTCATTCCCATGCTGTCCTTTATATCCGGGTCAGCACCATGCTCCAGAAGAAGCCTTACGATTTTTTCATTTCCGTTTCCTACTGCAAGCACGAGTATCGGTTGTCCGTCCGTACTGACAATGCTCAGGTCAGCGCCCCTGTTTATGAGATATTCGGTAATCTTGAAATTTTTCCGCCATACGGCATCCATTACGGCAGAATATCCCCGGTCACCAGAGATTGCGTTTATGTCGGCCCCCAAGGACAAAAGCCACTCAACCTGATCAAGATGGTCGTTTCTTGCGGCTATGCTGAGCATCGGAACGCCTTCAGAAGTCTTGGCATTGATGACGATACCCGCATGCACGAAAAGATTGTAGACCTCAGGCAGATCTTTTTCCAGATAATGCGCGAACGAATCTGCAGTGAAAGGTATACCCATCGTAAAAAGCTGTATCAGTGCATTATGCTCGTTCTCATGCTTTTCAAATGATGCGAATCCGTTTTCCATGTATTCGATCATCGCCGGAATGTCAGCAAAACACTTGAAAAGTTCCTGTCCGTCAGAGTCCAAATCAGAAAAACGACCGATTTTTTCGGCCTCTCCGTCTATGAATGTGGCAATCCGTTTTCCGGCCAGAATTCCAAGCAAAAAAACGAAATCAGGGTTGTCCTTCATCTTTTCGCAGTCAATGATTATGCAGTGGGTTGACTGAAGGGTATGCTTCATGCAGTCATAAAGACAGGCGGAATCAAGAGGATCGTTCAAAAAAATTTCATAAGGCGTAATCCCGTTTTTCGAAAAAAGAAAATTTTCAACGTCCTTAAGCCTTTCATCCTGCAAATTCTGGGCGATAATTAACCAATTCATACTGATGATTATAATGCAATATTGAAAATCCTACAAGCGATAAGAACGGACGGCCATGCCTATTGTGCGGCAACGGAAGATAACATGCAAAAAAAAAGACCTCCGAAAACTCGAAGGTCTAGGTGCCAGCGGTCAGAGTCGAACTGACGACATAAGGATTTTCAGTCCTCCGCTCTACCAACTGAGCTACACCGGCTTATCTTTCAGCGCATTGCACTGAGGATGTTTATAATATATAGATTTTATTGATGACTGTCAACACCTTTATTCAGTTTTTCTCAAAAATTTTATAAAAAAAATGCCGTCTATTTTTCTCCGGAAGATTCAGAGTCTTTTTTAAGGCTTTCCACCGCCTGCTGGATTTCCTTAAGCGACGTATCATCCGGGAATTTTTCGGCAAGAACCGAAAGGGCTTTTTCTGCATCATCCTTTTTTTCCGCCGCAATCAAAACGGATATATAGTTTTTGAGAAGCGAAACGTTGGTCGGGTTTTCTTCACATAGAGCCTTGTACTCTCCGCACGCACGCTCCAAATCACCGGACATGGCATCGATATATGCAATGGAAATCTTTATGTTGGTGTTTTCGCCGTCTTTTTCAAGAAGTCCCTCATACACTTTCCTTGCATTGTCCCAGTCCTTGGCCATGGCATAGCAGTGACCGATGCTGTAATACGCGGAATTCATCAGCGTCTTGTTTTTGTCGGCATTCATGGCCATCTGGTAATATTCAATCGCCTTATCATATTTTTTCAGATCATCATAAGCTTTCGCTATGTTCATGTATTCGGTGACAAGATTCTTGACTACAACATCATTTTCTCCGGGGATTGAAAAACCTCCGTTCGTTGAGCATGAAGAAAAAGAAACTAGAGCTGCGGCCGCTGCCATCAAATATTTTTTTTTCATATAATATCCTTCTGCTACAGTTTCCCGGATACCAGGGTTTCAATCTGCTTTTTCGAAACCTTTATATCCGAAACTTTCAGCGTGGTTTCATCAATCTCCTGAACAGGAATTCCGGCAAGCGACATGATGGCCTTTACCACGGTCTTCCGGTTTTTATCCTTCAGTTCCCCGGCCATCTTTTCCGGATCGGCCGCGCCGCCCGCAAGGATCATTAAGCGCTGCGCCGCGCCGTGGAGCTTTTCCCTGCGCCGGGGATCATCTTCAGGCAGGCCCTCCCGCAGATATCCCATCGTGGAC
>JAFPKH010000337.1:0-3060 GCA_017424825.1 Treponema sp.
ACCATAAAACCTGCAATTTCGTAGTAATTCCCTACAGTATAAAGAATTACGAGAAATTGCCGGGAACCTCTGATTAATGCTTCCTGTATTAATCAGAGGTTTCTTAGGAGGCTTGAGCTATGTTTGAGGTCAGGGTTACAGCTGATTTTGCCGCGGCGCATTTTTTGAGGGACTACCATGGCAAGTGTGAAAATCTCCACGGTCACAACTACAAAGTCTACGCCCATGTCCGTGGCGGAAATCTGGATAAAGGCGGTATGCTGATGGATTTTTCGGAGCTTAAAAAAACTCTCCGTGAAGTATGCGGCATGCTCGATCATACGAACCTGAACGACATGGAGATTTTTTGCCAGAATCCAAGTGCGGAACGCATAGCGTCATTCATTTATGATAAAATCGTCTCTTCTTTGCCTGAGCTTGCTTTTTCAGGTGAAAGGCGGAAAACCCATCTTTGTGCGGTGGATGTTTTTGAGACTGAAGGCAGCCGGGCAAGATACACGCCCTATGACTGCTGAAAAAATTCAATGTTAAGGTCACGTTTGACCAGAGGATTATGATATGAGAAAGACAAAGATAGTTTGTTCGATAGGCCCTGCAAGCGACAATGATGAAACTGTCAGGGAGATGATTCTTTCCGGCATGAACGTCGCAAGATTCAATTTTTCGCACGGCACTTATGAATGGCATTCACAGGCTATGGAGCGCGTAAGGAGAATCTCCGGCGAACTCAATATTCCTGTAGGAATCATGCTTGATACCAAGGGACCGGAAATCCGCACGGGAAATACGGACGGCAACAAGGATCTTGTGATAAGCTCAGGCGATGTAATTGAGATTACCGGTGATGATTCGCCGTGTACTCAGGGAAGCGGTGAAACGCCGACGCACATTTCGCTTTCATGGAAAGAAGCCGGAAAAAAACTCCGCCCCGGTCATAAGGTGCTGATTGCCGACGGTCTTGTAGAGCTTCTGGTCGAAAAAAACGACGGTGAAAAAGTAATCTGCCGCGCTCTCAATTCAGGAAAATTTTCAAGCAAGAAAAACGTGAACCTTAAGGGAATCCATGCGGGGCTTCCTATCATGGCAGAAAAGGACAAGGAAGATTTGAAATTCGGCGCATCCATGGACGTTGATTTTGTCGCCGCAAGTTTCGTTTCTTTTCCTGAGGAAGTAGTCCAGATAAAAGATTTTTTGAAAAAAGCCGGTGCCAATGCAAAGGTGATTGCGAAAATCGAAAACGAAGAAGGACTGAACAATATAGAGATGATTGCCCGTGAAGCCGACGGAGTTATGGTCGCAAGGGGAGATCTGGGAGTCCAGGTTGCAGAAGAAAGAATACCGCTTGCCCAGAAAGAAATAATCCGCGTGTGCCAGAAAATAGGAAAGCCTGTAATCACCGCAACCCAGATGCTTGATTCCATGATTGTGAATCCGCGTCCGACAAGGGCGGAGCTGACCGACGTTTCAAATGCTGTCTTTGACGGAACTGATGCCGTAATGCTCAGCGGAGAAACTGCAAGCGGAAAGTATCCCGTAGAGTCGATAAAAACCATGGCGTTGATAACGTCAACCACCGAAGATTCAGCCGAGTACCGCGAGAGAATGAAATTGCTTGATTCAAATTACAGGCCGGGACCGGAAATCGGACATTCGGTGATTCATTCTGCATACAAGCTTGCACGTAACATCGAGGCAAAGGCAATCATAATCCCTACGCTGCACGGAAATACTGCACGCACGATAGGAAGCTACAGGCCTGAGCAGGTGATCATCGCCGTAACGCCGGATAAAAAAGTCCTGCGCCAGCTGACGATGCAATGGGGAGTGGCTCCTGTAAGCTGCGGAATCGCCGAAGAATCTGAAACCATGATACAGAATGCAGTCAAAAATGCCTTGGACAGCGGTGCGGTCAATGCCGGTGACAGGGTCGTCATGTGTGCAGGAATCCCTCTTGCAAGCCCTTTGATGGCAAATACGATAAAAGTCCTTATAGTCGGAAACGTGATTGCGCGCGGAACTGAATTCGGATTTTCAAACCCTGAAAAAATCAGGACGGGTGGAAGGGTCATCCAGGCAAATGACAGCAGGGCGTTCAAAGAGCGCATGGCATATAACCGGCACGGGGTATTGGTATGCAACAGGATAACCGAAGATCTGCTTCCTCTTCTCCGCGTTGTTGACGGAGTGGTGGCTGAAAACGGAAGCGACATTCCGATCGACATGCTTTCGATGGTGAACAAGGATCTGGTCTGGATTTTAAGCGCACAAGGAGCGATGAGAAGCCTTGAAAACGATCTGACCGTTACTTTGGACGGCGAGCAGGGACTTGTCTACGAAGGAAGGGTTTAAAAAATCCTGTTTTTTTTCTAAAAAAATAATGTTGCGGGCTGTGTGCATGAAAGATATCTTTTATAAAGAGGATTTTTTATGCGCACACTTTTTAACGACGGATGGCGTTTTGCCAAGCTACATAACGAAAATCAAAAGCCGACGGAAGACGGAAAGCCTGTCCTTTATTCCCCTGAAGATTTTTATGGCAGGATTCCTTCTGATTCTGATTTTGCCCCGGTTACCATTCCGCATGATTATCTGATTTATGACACGGAAAACCTTTATGAAAATTCAGTAGGATTCTATAGAAAAGATTTTGACCTGAAAGTTGATCCTGAAAAAAGATATTTTCTCCGTTTCGGCGGCGTTTACATGAACTGGGGTGTTTGGGTGAACGGAAAACTTGCGTGCGTCTGGAAATACGGATACACGACCGTCGAATTCGAGATGACACCTTTCGTGTGTGACGGAAAAAACTCTCTCACGCTGATTGCAGTCTACCAGAATCCGAATTCAAGATGGTACTCCGGTGCCGGAATCTTCCGTGACGTGGAATTTGTTGTGACAGAAAAAAGCCGCATAAACAATGACGGAATTTATTTTTCTGCTTGTCCCGAAAAAGAAAATGACTTTGCCGGAAAATGGCGCGTCAAAATCGACACGGAAATTCTTTCGCCTGTGGACGGAATGACTGTCGAGCATAAAATTATTTTTGCAGACGGAAAGGAG
>JAFPKH010000338.1:0-3097 GCA_017424825.1 Treponema sp.
GATTTTTATCACATAATAGTACGGCTCATTAATCTTTATGAACCTTACGGCATTTTCACCAGCCGACAAATTTTTTATGGACTCTGGATCCAGCCTGTCAAGGATATTTGAATAACGCTCATAAATGGAATGATTTTCAAATGTATTTTCGGGAAAATAGCGGTACATGTTTTTCTGGGAAAACGCCTTGAAAGAAATAAAAATCATCAGCATGGCAGCCAGATAAAATTTCGCGTTGTTCTTGATTCTCATGCTGCAATTCACTTTTGCACCGAAATAATTTTTTACCATTTGTCATACCCCCAATATAACTCAACTGTACCAATCAACATTGTCACTAATTAACGATTATCATTCTTCCAGAAAAATGTATAATGATGCTTTTTACTGAATCCAAGCTTCTCATAGAATTCCATGTCGGAAATTACATAAGCCCTGTTCGCTCCAAGTTTTTTGGCTCTGCTGAGCGCTTCAAAGATTACGGCTTTTGCGACGCCTTTTCCTCTATATGCAGGGATAGTGCAGACAGGCTCAACATAAGCATAATCTGTTCCTGCCATATACCAGAGCAGGCAGCATGCAACCATTTCTCCTTTTTCATTCACCGCAGCAACGCCTAAATCCCTGTTAAAATGTTTTCTGACTCTTGGAACGATTTCTTCTTCCCGCTCAAATTCGGCTTTGTCCCCGCCATGATCAAATCCTTGCCAGAAAAGCCACTGGATGTCATAAGCGTCATCCACAGGATCCGGGGAAAAAAAATTCAGTCCGCCTGGAAGTTCTGTTTTGAAATCATCGTCAAGGATTTTTTCCATTATGGTTTCATCCTGATCCGAAATTGCAAATCCAAGGCTCTTTATCGCTTCTGCCTCATCGGTGTTTTCATCACAGACAGCAAGTCCGAATCCGGAATCATCTTTAAGCTCCTTGCAGGCATATTCCACAACGGTCGGATATAAATCCTTATGCTCGGGGAGCACTCCGCAAAATCCCTCGCCAAAATACATGTCGTAGATTGCAGCCCCTACGATTTTATCGTCCGCAATCCAGAGACCGATGGAATTCTTCAGGCTCTTATCAAATTCCGGGTGCTCTATCATCCACTCAAGCCGCGCCCAATTCCAGTTAATGTGGCTGTCATCATTTTCATTTAAGGCAATAAGAAAATTACATAATGCCTCATAATCACTGTCCGTATAATTCTTAAAAATAATATCACCTTTCATTTTTCGCATTTCCCCCAGACGTATATTTCAACAACTGGTTGGACTTTTGTTTTACTCATCCCATTCTATGCCATATATTTCAGACACATAAAAAACTTGTTCGTGCTCCTTATGTTTGGTAATCTTCTTTTTCAACTCCTCGGCATCCGCTCTGCTCATTTCATTTTTCCGAAACGCATACATATAGCACATGGACCACATGTCTTCATGTTCAAGTCCGTAAGCAAGCCATTCTTCTGCTTTTTCACGCTCCCCCTTAAGCTCGTAATGCCGATACAAGTCCTGAACATAGCAGGCATATCCTCGTGAGATTGATCTTTCAAAATTGGCAATTTCATCCTCAGTAAGAATTCTTCCTGATGTAGCACCGCTTCTTGTCGATACGACTGTGGATTTAGCAGACTTAACTTCTTTCGCTGATTGAGCAAAGGAAGTCCCTGCTCCTATTGATAAACAAACTGCAAATATGGCAATCAATTTTTTCATGTGGGTTCACTCCTACTTTAAATTTACCACACTTTCAGCACAAATGTCACCCCCAGATACCGAAATGGTCGCAGTTAAATGAGCATTGTCATCCTTAATTAACAAGTATATAATATGGAAAGTGATTGCTTGGATCATAAAAGATTTGCAGAATAGGAAAACAAGAAAATGGAGATTGCAGAATGACTAAAAAAATAGCAGTTTTTTTTGTTTTGATATGGACTATGATATCCTGCAATGCAGAAGATATGATGCATATTTATCCGCATGAGATAGAGGAAAGTTTTGTTTCTTTTAAAATTCCATACCCTCAAAGAGAGGGACAAAAGAAATATTTTCAAGCGGATGTTGACTATGTTCTTCTTGTAGAAAGTCTCGAAATTGACGGTGTTCCTGTACAAGTAAAGGCAGATAATAAATGCTATCTTTCCTTGGTACGCAAATACAAATGCAAAAAAATCAAAAAAAATGAAAATCCATATGTAGATATGAAATGGGACATAGTTGGCCAGAACTATGAATACAATTATCGAGGAAAAGTATTTTATATCCCGACAACTGTGGAAGAGGTGAAATTAAATTACAGAGTAGTTTATCCATTCCCATTTGGAAATGCCGAAAAGCTTTTGCAGCAAAAGTATTCGGACAAATATGTTTCGAATACATGTTCTATATACTTATGTTTTTGAATCTTATTAAATGTGCCACAAAATGCAGAGACCAAAAAATGAATCATAAACGGCAAAAATATATTGATAAGTTAAGCCGGAGGAATAAATATGAAAAAGTTTATAACCAGTTTTTTTTGCATACAGATTGTTTTTATGTGCATGTCCTGCATATCATTAAGTGAAAGCAGCGTTAATTCAGCATTGGTGACAGCAAAACTTAGGATGGAATTCGATGAATATGATGAGGCAATTGTTGCTTTATCCAGAGCGATTGGAACAGATCCGAAAAATGAAGAAGCACTTAAATTACGAGGTGAGTGTTATTGCAGAAAAAATCAACTTGAACTGGCCTTGGAAGATTTTAATGCCTTGACAGATTTGTACAAAAGCAGTGAATATCTTTTGATAAAAGCTGATGTAGAATATGAACTTGATTTATATGATAAAGTGATTGAGGACTGTCTGGAAGCAGAAAGAATATCCAATAATAATTTAGAAAAAATCAATATATGGTATCTACTTGCAAATTCATATTTTAAAAATAAAAAATTCGAGGATGCAGACAAATATTATACATGCATACTGGACATAGTCAAAAGCCCGGATGTCTATTTTGAAAGAGCCACCAATTTTGTTTTCATGAAAAAATACGGTGATGCAAAAAAAGATTTGACTGAAATGACGGTTCTTCTACAAAAATATCCGAATAAAATA
>JAFPKH010000339.1:0-12683 GCA_017424825.1 Treponema sp.
TCCGATCTCGATCAACGCCAAGCACTTGATATAAATCATCCATTACTAAAAGGGTATAAAAAAATTTGCCGAAAAACAAGAGAAAAATTTAAAAATAAAGATTTTTTATTTGTGGCTTCGACTTCGCTCAGCCACCATAATTTTTCTTCAGCCACCATAATTTTTATTCAGCCACCATAATTTTTATTCAGCACCGCAATCTTTGTTCAGACACCGCAATCACCCTCTTGACCACAATCTTTGATTTTGCTATTCTTATACATACTTCGGGGGTGTAGCTCACCTGGCTAGAGCGCTTGCATGGCATGCAAGAGGTAACCGGTTCAAGTCCGGTCATCTCCAATCTCAAAATCTTTTTTAAGCTAAAGCAAAGTCGCCCGGAAAATTCAAGGCGGCTTTTTTTTATCTGGGACAAATTGTAGAAAAACAAAAGCTTGTATGCTACAATCAGCCGATGGAGGCTTTTTATGTTCAAAGAGATTAAACCGGAGCAGATTTCCGACAACGCAATCAAACTAATCAACAAGGACTGGCTTTTGGTTTCTGCATGCACGAAATCTTATGATGCCGAAGGGAAAATTATCACAGGCCGCCCGAATACAATGACTGCAAGCTGGGGTGCACTCGGAGAACTGTGGAACAAACCGGTCGCCACAATCTACCTGCGTCCGCAAAGATATACAAAAGAGCTGATCGATGCAACGGATACTTTTTCATTGAGCGTGCTTTCCGACAAATACCGCACTGCGCTTAATTATTGCGGAAGCCACTCAGGACGCGACGAAGACAAATTCAAGGCATCCAAGCTCGAAGTTCAATACATGAACGGAACCCCGTGGATAAAACAGGCAAGGCTCGTTCTGTTCTGCCGCAAGCTTTATGCACAGCCGTTTGACCCGGACTGCTTTATCGAAGAGAAAATGCTGAAACAAAATTACAAGAACGATGATTTCCACACGATGTACATAGGAGAAATCATCAAAGTAATGGAAGACAAGCGTTAGATTTTATGCCTGACAATGAATAATCAGCACAAACAAGGGAGAGTTGTTTTCTGCATGAGGTGATTTCCTTGGACGACAAAGAAAAAAAGAGATGGTTTATCACGGCTATAATCGGTACGTTTTTTATGGGGCTTTGCCTTGTGATAAGCATTATGCAGTATTTTGTCTACAAAATTTCTGCGCCGCTCTTCATAGAAAGGTACATCGCCCTTTTTATAAACCTGATTTCTTTTTTCTGTTTCGTGGTGCTGATTTTCACTCCGACGCATTTCGGCATCTATTTTGTGATTTTCTATCTCTATGGATGCGGAAATCTTTTGGACCAAGGAAACATACTCGGTGCGCTTTGCATATTCATTTCGATTTTGTTCCTGAAAAAAATGAATCTCCTGAAGCAAAAAAAAGCGCTTAAACTCATTTTGCTTTCGATTTTGCCGTCAATTGCGCTTGCAACGCAAATCTGGTCGAAAAATCCGCTTTACTTCATGGTATCCGTGCTTCATGTCTGCGGCCTGGCCTTTATGATTTTCGTAATCTACATATTCTTTTATCCACAGATTCATAATTTCCAGAACATGACGGCATCTTTGAAGCGGCCTCTGGAAAATTTCAGTGACGAAGACATGGAATGGCTTTCAATGCTCGCAAAAGGCGAAAAATACGCAAGCATAGGCAAAAAATTCAACGTTTCGGAAAGCAAAGTAAAGCAAAAAGTGCTGGAACTCTACAAAACAATAGGTGTTCATGACAAAGTGGAATTCATGAAAATCTACCATGATTACCAGTTCCCGGATAAATAGCGAATTTCATCGATTCCCTAAAATCCACTTTTCTTTTACGTTTTCTTATGGTAAACTGTAATATGTTCAGATGAACTCATGTAGGGAACACCCTAAGTTGAATAATAAATGGAGGAAAGTAATGAAAAAAATTATTGCGATTCTTGCCGCATTTGCTGCCACAGCTACAGTTTTTGCCGGAGGAGCTAAAGACAAGGTTGAAGTTGATCCGGAACTTGAGGCAATGGTGCAGATGGTAGCCGTAAAAGGCGGAAGCTTCAAGATGGGTACATCAGAAGGTGAAGATGACGAATTCCCTGCCCACTCCGTTTCTGTAAGCAGCTTCAATATGTCAACCACAGAAGTCACCCAGGAGCTTTATAAAAAAATCATAGGTAAAAACCCGTCATATTTTGTCGGTGAAAAACTCCCTGTAGAAAAAGTCAGTTGGCTTGATGCCGTCATTTTCTGCAACAAACTCAGCGTGGCAATGGGAAAAAGACCATGCTACAGCCAGTCCGCAAACACAGACACAGATTCATGGGTCGGTGCAAGCAATATTTCATGCAACTACAATGCAGACGGATACCGTCTCCCAACCGAAGCAGAATGGGAATTTGCAGCAAGGGGCGGAACGAACAACGAAACATTCCTGTACTCAGGAAGCTCTTCAATCGATGAAGTTGCATGGTACGAAGGAAACAGCGAAGGCGAAACCCACGAAGTCGCAACCAAGGCTCCGAATTCACTCGGTCTCTACGACATGAGCGGCAACGTTTGGGAATGGTGCTGGGATAATTACTCTGCCACATATTATGTAAACGGATCAGATTCAAATGCAAAGGGACCGGCTGAAGGAAAAGGCAAAGTCCTGCGCGGCGGATCAAGATCAAGCACATACGGCGACGGAAGCAGCGTATGCCGTGTTACGAACCGCAATTCAGCAGGAGCAACCGAGCGTTACTACCTGAACGGATTCCGCATCGTAAACGCTGACTAATCACTTCTATAAACCAGCCTCCTGATTTTCAGGGGGCTTTTTTTCTAATTTTCTAATTAAAAATAAAAATTTAAATCATGTAATCACCATTCCAAAAAATTGTTTTAAAATACGTATAATTTGCATATATTCAGGGAGGAAGCAAGTGAAGAACACAGTGAAATTCGGCATTGCCGGCACGCTGATTTTGGCACTGAGCCTGATCATATCGTGCGGAAACTATGTTGACAACCTGACGTTGGCAGGCTACACATACAAAATGACAGATTTGACAAAGCCCCGCGAAACCACAAACAGCAGCGGTCACAATACAGCCGGCACCTCAGAGGTATTAGTTGAAGCCTTCGTTGCAAATTCAACGGACAATCCCATAAAATTTGGAAAAAACGGTACGAGCGTTACTTGGACGATAGACGGAAGGGAACACCATGGAACCTATTCAGTGGACATGAACGACAATTCCGTCACGCTGAATGTCACCGGGCAATACTTAAACGGCTCATACAAATTTACATATACAAACAGAGGAAAAAAACTTCGTTCCCCTGATTTCGAATCTTTTGACGATGAATTGGATGATGAGGAAATTGCATACCCGGCATCGGAAGGCCCCTATCATCTGATTTATACTCTGGAATAAGCTGACCGCAAGATTTACAGGAGGTTTTATGAAAAAGAAAATATTGTCAATATTTACGGCACTTGCCATAGTACTTGCTTCTCTTTCAACTACAAGCTGCTATGAGATTCTGAACCTAATCTTACCGGAGCTGTTCGGGCAGATTATATCCGTCAATGCCATTGGAATCGATCATGGCGCAATAGTTTCATGGTCAAACGGATCCATATCATCTTACAGGCTATTTGTTTCTTATGTAAAAACATACGGAACTGGAAATCCGGTAGAAATAGAAATCACCGAAAATAACAATTACACAACAATAAACGGCTTGGATAACGACGTTAATTACACGTTCAAAGTCTACATCAAAGACAGCAACGGTGACATTGCTGATTACAAGACCGCAACCGCAACACCAAGCGCAAATTCATCACGGACATACCAATACAACGGCAGCACAGGGGCAAATTCATTCATTGAACTTCCTGCCGATACAAGCGTAATCACTTTGACAGGGGTCAACGGAAAGACAATAACTTATGCAAACGTAAACAAAAGCACGTCTTCCGCAATTCCGGCAAATTCAGTCAGAAAATACATGGAAAACGCAGGCACAGGCGGAATCTCCACTTCCGTGATTTCAAGGTCAGCAGATTCAGATGAAGATTTTGAACTCCTTGAAATGAAAGCTCCGGAAATCAAATCTTTTGTTCCTCCTGAAGATGACGAAATCAAAATCATTCAGCCGAAAAACCGCGCTGGCACAGATTCCGGCACGTTCAACAAAAATGCTCCGCAGCTTGGTCAAACACGCCTTATCTATGTGGATCAGGATCCAGAGCTTAATACATACTCACAGGAAGAAATGACCCTGTATGCAATCGGAAAAAAGACTGACGGCAGCAACGAAATAAAATCTCTTGTATGGGTAAATGAAGCAAATGTCGCGTCAGTCAGCAGCGGAAACAAAATAAGCACTTCAGTCATTGAAGACATAATAAATAAATTCACGCATTGCTATGCCTTGGAAGAAGAAATATTCGGTCAAACATCGGACCGCATAATAGTAAAAAACGGAACTGTCGGCATGGTAAATTATCCGACAAGCACATACATAAACATCGTCTTGACGGATATCGGTAAGGATTACAATACAAGTTCTTCATGCGGTGTGGTCGGTTATTTCTGGAGCAGGGACTATTACGACAGAAGCTACTCGACCAACAAAACCATAAAGACATCGAACGAAGGAAAATATTTTTACATAGACATTCCGTTCTGCAATTATACTTCTTCAAATACTTATGCAGGAACAGGCGGGGTCAGCAATACCGCGCTTTCCACTTTGTTCCATGAATACCAGCACATGATCAACTTCAATCAAAAGGATATTTTACATGACAAAAGCACAGGCGATCACGTATGGTACAATGAAATGCTTTCAATGCTCTGCGAAGATTTGATGCAGGATGCCTTGGGAATACCAGACAATGAAAACATACAGAAAAGCCGCATCCCGAATTTCAACGGATATTACTATTATTCCGGAGTCGCACAGTATATTTCCCAAGATTCATGGATTTCTTACGGAACTGCATACGCATTCGGAGCATGGCTTGCAAGAAACTACGGAGGAGCCAAGCTTGTAAAAGAAATAAGCACCAATGCCTTTGTAGGAATAGAAAGCGTAGTCAATGCAGTCAACGAAGTAAATTCAACGACAACAACTTGGGATGATCTGTTAAAAGAATATCTGCAGGCAACCGGATTCCGTGCAAGCTATGCCGGCAGCAAGACACTCCCGACGCTGAACAAAAGACCGGATGCAGAAACTGCAATAACCAAAGATGTATCTGCGGCAGAATACATATACAAAACGCCAACAGGATATGACTCAGGAACAACAACCCCAGAAACTTTGACGGGACAGTTTAAAAAAGGCATAAATCTCTGGAAATCCGACTACAGAAACGTTTCTTCCAGCAAATATTATTACGGTCCGATGCTTGCAAAAGTCGGATTTGAATTGGATTTGCAGCCTACAGGATTTATTTTCCATCCGATCGGCACGGCAACTTCCGATTCAGTAACGCTGTATTTTACGCCAAGCGCTTCGACATCCGGTGACAGTGTATACATCTACATACAGGACCCATTCAGTGCGACAAGAGCGGACACAACAGCAGAAGACGAATAAAGGAAAAGAGGCGGCAGGAAAAATGGGTGTCATCATTGATTCTATAAAGGGCAAGCTTGCAAAAGATCTCACGCCTGCCCAGACCATGATTCAGAATGTCTGCAAAATCAAAAAAGGCGAAACGGTTTTGATAATCGCAAACCCGGAGCTGAACCAGATTGCACAGGATGTCTATCAGGCTGCACTTGAAATAGGAGCAAAAGTCAGCCTGATTTTCCAGCAGAAAAAAAACATAATGGATTTTGCGGACAAGACAGTAATCGGTGCAATTTTGTCGGAACCGGACGTTATATTTTCGCTTTCTGCAGTCAAGCTTGGAAAAGATGAAAACGGCATAGAAAATCCATACATCGATGAAAACGGAAAAATCTATGACAATGCTTTTGATTACCTTCTCAACGGTAAAAAATCTGTCCGTGCGGTTTGGACTCCGGGACTCACCCAGGATATTTTTGACAGAACAGTAAACATTGATTACGACCGTCTCAGGGAACAGTGCAAGCTGCTCTGCCAAAAATATGAAAATGCCGTAAGCGTCCATGTAACATCTCCCGGCGGAACGGATGTCGTTGTCCCGGTAAAAGGAAGGCTTCCCCTTGTTGATGACGGAGATTTTTCAAAACCAGGCACAGGCGGTAACATTCCAAGCGGTGAAGTGTTTATTTCTCCGGTAGTCGGCAAAGAAAAAAACGAAGCTGATGAAGGAGAACTGAACGGCACGGAAGGAACGATTGTTTTTGACGGAAGCATGACTTTCAGTGACGGCGATGCAATTCTGAAAACACCAATTGTTATCAGCGTCCAAAACGGATTTGTAAAAGACATTACCGGCGGAGCAGAAGCAAAGCGTCTTTTGAAAGACATACAAAACGCAGAAAAAGAATCGCTCGCAATGATTCTTACAGGAAAGCTTTCCAAGGAAACCGGAGCTGAATACAAAAAAAATGCAAGGAACATCGGCGAACTTGGAATCGGGCTTAATCCTGCAGCAAGCATCACGGGCAACATGCTTGAAGATGAAAAAGTCTTCCGGACATGCCACTTCGCAATAGGAGAAAACTATGACGGAGACGCACCTGCTTTGATTCACTTTGATGGTCTTGTCAGAAATCCGACCATTACCATCAAATATGAAGACGGAAGTGAATCTGTCATTCTAAAAGACGGGGATTTGACGATTTAAGGAAATACTGACCAGGAGATGAAAATGAAAATTAAAAACACAATGGCACTGTCATTGATTGCATTGTCCATGACATTGACAGCCGCACCAATCACGGCAAACGGTTCAAAAGATTCTAATGCAGAAGACAACTCCATTCCTGAAAAATCTGTCCTACACATATCAGACAGACCCCCGGTTGGTTTTGGTGAAGGCGGAGGAATAGGAGCAGGACAAAGACCAAGCGGATTTGAAGAAATCCCGGAAGGAATAATTTCAGGCAAAAAGACAAGGACAGTCACTGCCGAACTTACGACGATAACGGGAACCCTGAATGTAAAAGGCGGCAAAGGAAACCGCAAATTCACATTCAAATCCGATGACGGAAAGACATACAACATTAGTGTCGAAGAATCGAATGCAGAGCATCTTGCAGGCTTGAAAAACAAAAAAATCAAAGCAGAAGGCGTCTTTTACGGAAAAGATTTCCTCCTCTTTGATTTTGTACCCGTTGAATAAAGATTCCATGACCCCCTGACAAGCCACCGAAGAGCTTCAGGGGTTTCTTTTTTACTTGCAGGTATTCTGTATTTTCAAAATAGCTTCACTGGTTTGAATCAGCTGCTCTCTTGTAAAAGTCTCTTTGTCTTTAAGCATTGCAGCAGGAACGCCATAAGCTTTTTCCAGAGCTTCGTTTGTCAGGACTTCTTCAGGGCTTCCATAATCCATGTCACGGTTCGGATAAAACAGAAGCACGTTTTCCGCAAACTGTCTTGTCAGATCAAGCTCATGCATTGAAATAAAAACCGCAGTTTTAGTTGCCGCACAAAAATCCCTGATATATTCAAGGGCTGAAATCTTCTGCCTCGGCTCCATTGCAAAAAGCGGTTCATCCATAAAAACAGATGCGCTTCCATAAAGCATGCTGAACGCCAAAAGCACTCTCTGTATTTCACCTTTGCTCAATTCTGCAAGACCGTGGTTCAGAACGCCGGAAAGCTCAAAAACTTCTATGGTTTCGGAAAGCAAATCTTTTTCCTTGCCGCGGATTGATTTTGCGTTTCCCTTCAATGCACCGTGTGAATAGACAAATGAAAGCAGCGCAGAAACTTTTTCATCGCTTTCAAATTCCATGTTCTGATAAATCACTGATGCCAGAAGATTTTTTTTCTCTTCATCAAGGAAAGTTATGTTTTGCCCGAAAAGATTTATTTTACCTGACTGCGGAACAAGACGGCCGCTCGCAAGCATCATGAAAGTAGATTTTCCAGAACCGTTCGGACCAATCAAGCTCGTAAAACCAGCCGGGATGACTCCTGTAAAATGATCGAACACAGGCTGGGGAATTATCTGCTTTCCATTTTCATCCAAATCGCCTTCGACAAGCGGATAAGAAAAAGAAACGTCTTCAAATGAAATACAATCCATAATTTTATTCCTTGTAAAAAAATTTCAGCCGATCCTGCGCGTAAAATCATCGATGAGGCGGTCTATTTCTTCCAATGCAGAATCATCTACAGGAAGAGGAAAAAGCTCACCTTCTTCACCGGACGGATTTTCGACAATCATTCGTTTTCTTTGCATCAGGCGGTTTGAAAGCAAAGTGCTGACACCGTTTAAAAACCATTGTATGCAGCCGCTTTTATATGCTTCCGGCAAAAAGATTTTTCCGTTGTTCATAAGCGACTTAAAAAGGATTTCGGTCTGCTCATACAATCTGGCCTGCTCAGCAGAAACGATTTCAGCTGCCGGCTTTGAAAAATATTTTTGGCTTTCAACAAAAGTGTAAATCTGAAAAAGCGGACGTTTTTCATGCATTTTGAAATAGCGGTTGATTATTCCTTTTAAAACAGATGCCGCAGAATATTTTTTTGTGACGGCTTCCAAATCCGGCGGAAGAAAATTAATTTCCGAAAGATAATCAGCGCAAAATTTGAATGCTTCTGAAAGTATAGCGTCCCGGCTGTCAAAATGATTATAAAGCGACGCTTTTTTTATTCCCAACCGCTCGGCAATATCAGAAAGACTGGTTGCCCCGGTAGATTTGAAAAAAGAGATATCAATAAGCGCCAAGATTATTTCTTCTTGAGAAATTTTTTTCCCCATGCTTCCCCTACCATTCGTTAGTTAATATTCTACACCAGCTTCATTTTTTTTTCAAGTTTGATGGAAACATCCTTAATGTTTTTCATTAAAAACCTTTTAACTTTCCGAATTTCGGTGTATAATTTAGATTCGGTTTAAATATGGCAGATTTAGAAAATCCTTTGGTAATACAGTCAGATAGAACTCTCATGCTGGACGTTCATTCACCACGTGCGGAAGAATGCCGGAACGCCTTGATTCCTTTTGCAGAATTGGAAAAATCTCCTGAGCATTGGCACACCTACAGGATTTCCGCTCTTTCGCTTTGGAATGCATCCAGCGCAGGTTATTCTCCCGAAAAAGTCATTTCGCAGCTGAAAGAGTTTTCCCGATATGAAATACCGTCTGCCGTAGAAATGTGGATTCAAGAAACTGGTGAACGCTTCGGAAAAATCCGCCTTGTACCGGGACCTGTCTATGAAAAAACGGAAAACGGAAAAACAATAAAAGAAGAATATCTGTTTTTGGTCTGCAAGTCTCCTTTTATCTACAAACAGATTGATTACAATGCATCGCTAAAAAAACTGATGGTTCCGCATGAATATGAGTGTCCGCCAGGAAACACGGTTGAAGTTTCGGATGAAGAAAGAAAATTCTGTTTCATGCTGAATCTGACTGACCGAGGCACGATAAAGCAAAATCTGCTTGCATTGAATTGGCCGGTAAAAGATGACGTACCTCTTATTGACGGCGAACCGATGGAAATTTCACTGCGCGAAACAACTGCATCAGGAAAAAAATTTGAAATCCGCACATATCAAAGGGAATCTGCGCAGGCATTGGTCGGTGACAAAGGCCCTGGTACCGGATTCGGAACGATCGTTCTGCCATGCGGAGCCGGAAAAACAATAGTCGGCATGCTGATTATGGAAATGCTGAAAACAAACACGCTGATCGTAACGACAAACATTTCCGCCGTTCACCAATGGATTGACGAGCTGATCGACAAGACATCCCTTACAAGAGACGACATTGCAGAATACACGGGCGAAAACAAAAATGTAAAATCCATAACTGTTGCGACATATCAGGTTTTGACATGGCGGCCGGAAAAAACAGGACCATATCCGCATTTTTCACTTTTCCGCACGCGCAATTGGGGACTGATAATCTATGACGAAGTACACATGCTTCCGGCTCCCGTTTTTAGGATTGCAGCTGAATTGCAGGCCGTCCGCCGGGTGGGATTGACGGCAACGCTTGTCCGTGAAGACGGATGCGAAGGAAACGTTTTTTCTCTGGTTGGTCCGAAACGCTATGACGTGCCTTGGAAAGAGCTTGAAAAAGACAAATGGATTGCGACCGCCGAATGTGTTGAAGTAAGAATCAACATGGACGATGAGCTTAAATTCAAATATGTCGTGGCAGGAAAAAGGGAACAGAACAAAATCGCAGCCACAAATCCTCTGAAAGTCCGCATTGCAAAAGAGCTTGTCGAAAAATTCCCCGATGACAAAATCCTCATAATCGGACAGTATCTGGATCAGTTGGATGAAATCGCAAAAATTCTTAACGCACCGATAATCACCGGGAAAACAAAAAATTCCATGCGCGACCAAATCTATTCTGATTTCAGGCAAGGAAAAATAAAAGTGCTTGTCGTAAGCAAAGTCGCGAATTTTGCAATAGACCTGCCTGATGCAAGCATGGCCATTGAAGTGAGCGGAGTTTTTGGTTCACGCCAAGAAGAAGCCCAGCGTTTAGGCCGCCTTTTACGCCCGAAAGAACGCACAGCAAGATTTTTCACGATCGTTTCAAAAGATTCAATCGATGAAGAATTCGGAACGAAGCGCCAGAAATTTTTGGGTGAGCAGGGCTATGCATACAGAATCATCCGCTACGAAAATGAAGACAGCTTTGACGAACTCACAGAAAAAGACAAAATCCCTGACAAAAGGAGATGCAACTTATGAAATTCAGTCCTGAAGTTACAAGCCGCATAAATCAGTGGAAAGAAAATTTGACCGCAATGCCCACGGATCAGTTCTTGGATCATGCCAGAATGTTTTTGGGAGAAATTTCCACGCCGTTCAATAAGCAGAATCTTGTGACACAGCTCTCGACTTTTTTCTGTCAGGACGAAAACAAAAAAAACATAATCGCTCTTTTGGGCAAAAATGATTTGAAAATAATTTCGCTTGTAAAAATCATGCCGGAACCTACAAAAAAAAGCATCGTTGATTTTTTCTCCGATGACAGCGATCCGTTTTCAATCCGCGCGCACTTGCAGAATCTTGAAGAACGCATGATTCTTTACACATGCAAATCAAAATCCAGCACAAAAGAAATTTATTCCATAAACCCGATTCTAGAAGAAGCCCTTGGTTCAAAAATCGGGATGGAAACTTTGATTGAAAAAAAACTGCCGGAAAAACATGCCGAACCTTCACCTATAACGCTTTCGCCCATTTTTTTAGCTTCGTTCATTTCATTCTGCATTTCACACCCTGAATTATGCAAAAGCGACGGCTCCATAAAAAAGAAGGCACTGAAAGATTTCGGAACGGTCTGCGGATTAAACGAGCAGGAATCCAAGGAAGGCTCTGATTTTGCATATTCAACCGGGCTTTTGGTTTCTGCTTTTAGAAATCTTCTTTTGTTCACAGACAAAAACGGTTCTTTTGTTCCCGACTGGCAGCGTCTTACGAATTTTTCAAAGCTCCCGGAACTTAACCAATACATCTATCTTTGTTCAGGCGCATTTTGGAAAGGACATTCACGCCGCAGCTTAAGCACTTGCTCACAGCTTTTGTTTGACACGCTCAGCACAATGCAGGAGTTTGCATACACGCGCAAAATGATTCTGCACGCCGCATCCCTGATCTACAGTCTTTCGCAGGACAAGGCCGATTCTACAAGCAGATTTGAAATGCTCATGGCAAAAGCAACGAACAATGACGAAAGTTTTTCACCAGTTTCAAAGATAGACCAGCTCATAGATTCCTGCACTGCATTCGGGCTTATGAACAAAATTACCGCAGAAGATGATTCGGAACCTTTGTATACGGCATCCCCGGTTTTTTACCAGATGAAAAATCAAAATGACGCTTCTCAAAAATGCGTGAGCGTTGAAACAGGTTTTTCTGTGACTCTTATGCCCGGACTCCCGCTTGAACAGATTCTGCCTCTTATAAAATTCATGGACATAAAACGCCTTGACGTTGCGGCGCTTTTTGAAATAAACCACAAATCAGTCCTGCGCTCATTTGATTACGGCATGACGCTTAAAAACATAGAGCAAGTGCTTGGAACAAACAGCGGCTATCCGATTCCACAGAACCTTACGATCAGTCTGGAAGATTGGTTCAATTCATATTCTTCGGCTGCATTGTACCATGGATATATCCTTAGGCTGAACGAAAGCAATGTAATCCTGGCGGAAAAAAATGCGGTGCTTTCACAGCATATAATCGAAAAGCTTTCGCCGACCATTTTGCTTTTGGATTTTACCGATGATTTTGAGGCTTCTGCCGTCATTTTACAAAGCGGATTGAATTTTATAGGAAAGGTAAAGACATGTTCAAAAGATAAAGAAATACAAGTTCTGCCGTTCCTGCGCAAAAACAATTTTTCTTTTACCGAAGACGAAGCAGATCCAGAAATTCCTTCAAGCGAAGATAAAAATGAAAGCGGAAAGATTTTGGACTCACTGAAAGAATGCCTTGAAAAAATGAAAGTTTCCGAAGAACAAAAAGAAGAGCTTCTTTCAAGGATAGAGCGGCGGATCATCATAAACGAAAATCAGCTTTTGCATGCATCGGTTCCGTTTGACAA
>JAFPKH010000340.1:0-2734 GCA_017424825.1 Treponema sp.
GGAAACTACCACTGTTACAATGTAGTTCCTCTGTCGTCTGGCGGTGAATGTATTTTTGATTTAACAAGCGAACAGTTCAGCGAAGAAAAACTCTGCTACGAAAACAATCCCGAACAGTTCCGTGAAGTACATTTTGCAAAAGAAGAAAAACACCAGAGATATGAATATTTAAAAGCTGAACTGTTTAAGAAGCTGGAGGAAATGTAATATGGCAGAAGAAAAAGACGGACAAAATGCTATAGTTGGGACCTCTCGTGAAATTCTGTTTTACCGTGATGGAACGAATGAAGTCAAAATCGAAGTTCTCCTACAAAATGAAAACCTCTGGCTTACACAGGCCCGCATTGCGGAATTATTCGGCGTACAAAAAGCGGCAATTTCCAAGCATCTGAAAAATATTTTTGATGAAGGTGAGCTTGTTGAAGAAGTGGTAGTTTCCAAAATGGAAACTACCAGTCAACATGGTGCAATTTCTGATAAAACACAGACACATTTGACCAATTTCTATAACCTCGACGCAATCATAGCCGTGGGGTATCGTGTGAACAGCAAAAAAGCCACAATGTTCCGTATTTGGGCAAACAAAATTCTCAAGGAGTACATCATCAAAGGTTATGTGATGAATGACGAGAGGCTAAAGGAGCCGGAATACTACTTTGGAAAAGATTACTTTGACGAACAGCTTGAGCGAATCCGAGACATTAGAAGCAGCGAGAGACGGTTCTATCAAAAAATAACGGATATATATTCAAAGTGCAGTGCTGATTACGATGTGAACAGTCAGACGACGAAAGATTTTTTTGCAACAGTCCAAAAAAAGCTTCATTTTGCAGTAAGTCATCAAACAGCCGCAGAAATTGGCTATAATCGTGCTGACCACAAAAAGCAAAACATGGGATTGACAACTTGGAAAAATGCTCCGAACGGCGAAATCAGGAAGCCGGATGTTTCTATAGCGAAAAATTATCTGAATGAGGAAGAACTTCAAAATCTCAATGAAATTGTAACTATGTTCCTTGATTATGCAGAACGGCAGGCCCGAAAAATGCAGGTCATGTATATGGACGACTGGGTAAAAAAATTGGATGCATTCTTACGGTTCAATGAAGAGGATATCCTACACAACAAAGGTAAAGTGACACATGAAATT
Organism: Treponema sp.; assembly: GCA_017424825.1. Classification (GTDB taxonomy): domain Bacteria; phylum Spirochaetota; class Spirochaetia; order Treponematales; family Treponemataceae; genus Treponema_D. Next base: position 1,151 of record JAFPKH010000340.1, read on the forward strand.
GCAAAGGCATTCGCTGAAAATGAATTTGAGCAATACCGAGCAATTCAAGATAAAACTTATAAAAGTGATTTCGACAGATTCTTGGAAGAAGCCAGTTCCCTTGAATACCAGAACAAGCAAAAATAAGGAGGTAAAAAAATGGCAGAAGAAAAGCGTGAAATAAAAATCCACGGAATCTACAGGCACTTCAAGAACAAGTATTACATCGTCGAAGATGTTGCGTATCACTCGGAAACAAAGGAAGAATACGTTGTCTACAGACGGCTCTACGGCGACAATTCACTTTGGATTCGCGAGAAGGGAATGTTTTTGTCCGAAGTGGATCATGTCAAATATCCCGACGTCAAACAGAAGTGGCGGTTTGAGTTGGTGGAAGATGGCGATAGTGAAAAAATAATTTAAAATCAGCAATAATTTGATTTCAATTCCTATAATAAAGAGAGGTAAATATATGAGCACAATAACAATCCAACAAAAAGGAATAACGGACATTCCGGCAGATGCAATCGTGAATGCGGCAAACTCTGGACTTTGGGCTGGCGGCGGCGTGTGCGGTGCAATTTTCAGAAAGGCGGGAATGACTGAATTGACGGCGGCCTGCAATGCAATCGGGCATTGTGATGAAGGCAGCGCGGTAATCACCCCGGGTTTCGCTTGTCCGTGCAAATACATAATTCACGCAGTAGGTCCGCAATATCTGGATGGAAAGCATGGTGAACCGGATGCGCTTTACGGAGCTTACAATCGTTCGCTTGAATTATGCCGCGAGAATGACATTCACTCTGTTGTGTTTCCTTTGATTTCAGCAGGAATATTCGGCTATCCGGTTGTCGAAGCATGGACACAGGCAATCTGCGCATGTAAGAATTTCATCAACAAAAATCAGGATTATGATTTAGATATTATATTTGCGATTCCAGAGGATGAGAAGGTTAAGGTGGGGAATGAGGTGTTGAGGAACAACGTTATCTGATGAAGGAGTTGAAAAATGTATAAAAGAATTAGGAATATAAGGAGGTTTTATGGCAGATAAAAAAATAGATGTTCAGAATAAAGTTCAACTTTTTAATGATAAAAAAATACGCTCTGTATGGGATTCCGAAGAAGAACAATGGTATTTTTCTGTTATTGATGTCATCGCTGTTTTAACCGACAGTCTTAATCCACGTGACTATTGGTTCAAGATGAAAAAACGCGTTCATTCTGAAGATGGAATTGAACTGTCGACAATTTGTCGACAGTTGAAAATGCAGGCTCCAGATGGGAAAATGCGGCGGAAAAGCGATTTCTTCAAAAAATGCAAAAGAGATTGGAACACGTCAGTTACCGTTTGAAGAAGAAAACGATAACAACGAAGATTTTTAGGATGGAAGAAACTGATGAGAAATATACCAAAATTAAGATACCCAGAGTTTACTGGGGAGTAAAAAAAGATTGTCTGATATCGCGTTAGTTTTTAAACGAAAAGGAGTAACCACATGACAAAAGTTTATTGCTACGACAAATGTACCACATGCAAAAAGACGTTGGCCTGGCTTGATGCGAACAAGATTCAATATGAAAAAATCGACATCAAAACTGGCC
>JAFPKH010000341.1:0-4094 GCA_017424825.1 Treponema sp.
ACATCCTCAATTTTGGGGATAAATCCATCAGCTCCAATTTCATGAACTCTCATACCAAAGTAGTGAGCATCATCTCCCTTGTCCGCAAAGTAGGAAAGAAAATGTTTGTTCTGAAATCTCAGCCTTATCAGCTCGTATGAAATCATGTAGCCAAGAAAGTATTTATCAAAGATAAGCGCAATGTCAGTCTTATCTTGAATCCAGCAGTTAAGCTCTGCAATGTTGCTGCAAACCTTAATCTGATTTTCTCCAAACACAGAAGAAAATCCCTTCCTCGTAATTTTTTTAATTTCTTCATCGAAACAGGCGATTACTACGTTAGTTATGTTTGCCATTTAAAATCCTTTTATATTTAGTTTTTTTCAGAACATTCAGGTACTAACGAAGAAGCTCTATACCAGATGTCGCCCCAGGGTTTTGTGTCCTGTCCACGACTTTTCAAAACATCATTAATTGTTTTTAGTCCAGCGTTGATTTCAGCAATATCACGGTTGCTCTGGGCATCTTCGCTTTCCTGCAGTTCAGGTATCGATTCAAGATTGAAACCTCCGGTTTCAGTCAGGTTGAATCGTCTGAATAATTGAACCTCTAAAACTTCCTCAAAGTTTTTTAACAGAGGGATAAGTGTATAATTCCAAAAGGCACGATGCTGAGAATCTGTGTCTGTACCGCTTAAGGAACTTTTCGAATCCTGTATATTAGCCACTCTCGGCGGAATACCGTACTTCGCGAGTAGTGTATATAAGTTCCATTTCTTCATGTCGTAAAGTTTCAGTACGTCAGGGCTGAATGTCAGCGGCTGATATTCCGTTCCTTTACCGAGCACGGCGACTCGGTTTTTCATTCCGCGTCCATACTTTTTATCCCATGTCCTAGCAAGCAGTTCTGCTTCGGCTTCCGTCAGTACCTGGTCAGTCTTGAGCAGACCTTTAGGCACGCCTCCTTCTTTCAGTAAACCTGTGTTCTGTTTTGCTGCTAACAAATCCTGCTCAACTTCCAGACCAAGGCTTACCAGAGGGCTAACCCCACGGAAAGTATTCCAGGGGTTCCAGTCCTTAAAATGAATAATCTCATCAGGAAGAATAACTACGGGCCTTCCGCATCCTTCTTCCGTGTATACCCATTTCGTGACTTTGCCGTTATCAACGACATGCTGCATTTTTCTAGGATTTAAAATATAGATTTCTGTAGGAAGGCCGCAGCTGTAATTCTCTCCAAACCACCAGAATGCTTCACCGTCCAGACTCCACCAGGCACATGTCTGTTTCCATAAGTCAAAGCGGCTAAGGTTCTTATTCGGATAGCGGAAGAGCTTTGCAAGCTGTGTATCTTTTTGAACTTTTCCATTTTTTGAAATTTCAAACTCAGCACGCGCGACATTGCGCGTAAGAATATCAATACAAACCGATACCCATGCATGCTGGAGATATGGATCTGTACAGGTCTTCTTTTCAGGAATAGAAAAGTCTTCTGCCACAGATTCATTATTAATTTCTGAAAAACTTCTAAGCTGCTTTTCTGGTTTTCGTCTGTTAAATAATCCCATATACTTTATCGGCATTCTGCTAGGCCATTACCACGCCACTGGTCACCGCACTAAAAATGGCATACCGCATAGCATCCATGTAATGGTCATTTACTTTCACAATCTGATTATTCTCGTCACGAGAGTAATCCCATATTTCACCAAGAACGCCGGTACAATCCTTACAAACGAAAAACTGTCCGCGTTCGATTTTTGCAATTATGTAATCAATTCCTGCATCCACGCTGTTGTTCGCCTTAACTCCACCAGGAACTTCCTGAATTCTTTCGCCACCAGCTGGGTCACAGTAGGTAACGAAGCTTTCTTTGTACCAGTGTTTTTGTGTCTGCTGTTCAACGCTGGTTTTTGTTGTAATGTTGAAGCCGCCAAAGTCAGCCACAATATAAACTTTGTCTCCAAGCCATCCAACTTTTACAGCTGCAATGTGTAAGCCAAAGTCCTGTCCGCCGGTAAACTTGTCAAACTTCTTCGGTAGCTTTTCACGAGGAAGAATCATAGACTCTTCAAACTTCTCGTAAACGCTGCCTTCCGGCTTTACCCAAAGACCATCTCGGAATCGTGCCCGCTGTTTTTCCGGCATGTTGTCTAGAATGTCAGTTATGTAGTCTTCGTCTAAGTTCTCCGCGTTGTCCATTGGATTCAACACGGCAGAAGCATAAAGTTCCGGCTTGTTTAATTTTTCATCCGTCCGAGGTTCAATCTTTCGAATGAAAACTTTGTAAGCCCAATGCATCGGGCTACATGGGTTACAGTCATAAAAGAACTTGTTCTTACAACCTTCAACTTTCATAGCCAAACGGCTGTAAGCTGTTGTAATCGCAGAGTAGGATATCTGGCTCACTTCATTGAAATAGATAGTCACATACTCATGTCCAAGAATGCGGTCTACCTGTTCCTTATCCCCAAGTCCACCAATCCAAATCTCGCTGCCATTCCAAAGCGTTATAAGTCCGTCATGTACATTAGCCTTATAATTCTTTGCACCAATCGTTTTGTTCAGCCAAGGAATCAAAGTCTCATGCAGTACAGAACTTCGGGCATCCTTCGCACGAAAGCGGCAGATTAAATGTCTGCTTCCCGGATACCTGCAGGCTCTGAAAATAACCGCCATTACAAGAACAGTAGTTTTCCCTGAACGAGAACCGCCAAACAAAAGAATGTGTTTAGCAGAACTGCTCAAAAGCTCCAGAGCTTTTTTCTGTACCGCCGTCGGCTTAAAAAGCTCACGCATTACAAATCCTTAAAGCTGTCCGCAAACGTAATCGCCAGTTCTCCCTGTACCGGCTTATCGTTATCTTTATCCGCTCCTGTTATGAACGAATCCAGCTTCGCAGAACGTTCAAGCAAATCCATAGCACCGTCAGCGTTTAAGTCATCAGGATTCAAAGTCTTAAGTCTCTTTGCCACAATCCCGTCAAACTCATTCAGCATTTCCATCTGCCGCTTCTTGCGTTCCACACGTTCATTTATTAATTCTCTTTCAGTCTCCCTGGCTACAAACTCATCATACTTTGCAGCTCTTTCATTCCAGTTGAACATCCGGGCGTAACGTGCCCAGGAGCCGTATTTCTTAGGCTCAATTCCATTCAGCTCAAGGCAGGCTTTAATGCTGCGCTTGTAGCCCATATTCCTGAACATGCAGAAGGCCTTAAATGCTTTCGAACTCTCGGCTTCTAAACGAGTTTCCCAGCATTTAGGCTCTGCCTGTTCACCAAGATTGCCGGTTGGTATGTCAGCAACTTGTCCTCCCAAAAGTTCCGCCTCCTCATTTTTCTACAAGTATTTTTTCATGTTCATACCGAACAAGATTTTCTCTTTCAGATTTCTGAAGCTTCACAGGTCTGCCGTTATACATAGTCACGGAAACTGAAAACTCTCCAAACTGTCTGGTTCTAAGACAGTCGCTGAAAAGCTCCTGAATCTTATCCAGTACATCAACATCATTTTTCAAAATCATCTTCAACCTCGCACATCATCGAATGTTCTGGCTCAATAACGTTTTTACCAATCCACTCAAATAAATCCTGTTGTCTAAAAACAATCCGTTTTCCAATCTTCGCATAAGGCACAAAGCCGCCTTTCACAAGCGTATACAAAAAGTATTTGCTTATAGTCAGGTAGCTGGCTGCCTCAGCAATACTCATAATTGCCGGAAACAAAACTTGCCGCTCAGTTCCAGCAGTTTCACTTTTTTCTTGCATAGAACTCCTCGACACAGCTAAAAAGAATCTGGGCTTTCTTTTCCTGTACCGTTTTAATCTTGAGAAAATAATAAACTTGTTTGAGAAAGGATAATTCCGTTAAAAATCCGAAAAGCGTTTATTAAGTTTGAAAGTAAAATGTGTAATTCGTAAATAAAATTAAAAGTTCGCAATTTCCGAACTTTTCCAAACGAACGGAGTTAAACGAAAAAAGGCGGCAGTCAAAAGACCGTCGCCTCAAAGGTGTCATTATCGGTAATCTGTTTATGCCGCAGCTTGTATAATCGACATTCGGCACTGTTCGAAAATATCACGGATAGAATCAAAGTGTTCATCCGTCATGTGGT
>JAFPKH010000042.1:0-9708 GCA_017424825.1 Treponema sp.
AACCTGTGTGATTCCATAACGGTCGCGCAGGCGTATAAAAACAAGACCGCCCAAGTCACGTGTGCGGCTGACCCAACCATTTAATACGACTTTCTTGCCGACATCAGCTTTCGTAAGCTCACCGCAAGTTACTGTTCTCTTAGAGTTTTCCATAGTATTGGTATTTTATTCCAAACCGAAGATTTAGGGAAGAGCTGAAAAAAATCAAAAAACTACCCATATGGGGAGTGCATTTTTTTTGCACATTGCATTAAAATAGGCTCATAAGTTATGAGACAACTTTCTGGAGGTTCTTATGAAAATGTTTAGGAAACTTTTGGTTGCAGCGGCAGTTTTGATGTTTGCAAGTGCCGGTGCTTTTGCTCTCAGTGCAAATGACATTGACGTTGCGGTGCTCGGTACAATGTCAGCCGATGAATTTACAAATTATTTTGGAGACACCCCGGCCGATCAGATTGCAGAAGATTTGTTTGACGGTGAGTTCAGCCTTGAAGAGATAACCGAAGATGACGACTATCTTTTTGAAATGCTCAGCGTCATGCAGAGCAGCATCGGAAAAGTTTCTTCGGACACCGTAGTCCTTGTATGTGACGATACTGTTTTGATCGCAGTCCACATGGGATCACGCGATTTCTACGCATACTATATTGAATAGGAATACCCGCTGATTGACGTTCGGCGTGTTTTTAGATTGTATTTAAAAATGTTTTTATAGGGCTATGAATCTTGACGGTTCGTAGCCCATTTTTTTCAGACTTTGAATCCTGTAATCATTGAAATGACTTTTTCGGTGGCTTCCTGATTCTTTTCGGTGGCTTCCAAAGTCGATTTCGACGCTTCTTTCATCATGCTGATCGTTGAGGACACTTGGCTTGAGTGCTCCATCGTCTGCTTTGAAAGTTTTTGGAGTCCGTCGATTTTTGAGAACAGGCTCAAGCTTTCGTTTTCCATCTGATTTGATGCGGCTGTAATTGCACCTGCAGCGGCGTTAAGCGTTGACACCATGCTCAGTATGTTTTGGACGGCACAATCTTCTTTTGACATTCCGTCCTGCACGTCTTTTATGAGGCTGTCCATGGACGTGATTTTTTCGCCAAGACCGTGGAACGACTGCGTTGAAGTCTGTGAAGAATGTACGATCTGCTCTATTGATTCCGTTACGGTTGCCAAAAGCTTTTTGATTTCCTTTGACTGCTTTGCTGAAGTTTCTGCCAGCACCCTGATTTCATCCGCGACGACTCCGAATCCTTTTCCTGCTTCTCCTGCATGGGCTGCTTCGATTGCGGCGTTCATTGCCAAAAGGTTCGTCTGCTTTGAAATGTCCGCAATGGCCTGGTTTGCCATGGTAAGATTTTTTGATTCTTCCACGATCGTCTGCACCTGGGAATCCACGATTGCCTGATTTTTCAAGCCGTATTCAGATTCTTGGACAAGGTCGTCGAATTTTGTGTTTATCTTGTTCACGTTCTGATTTACGGATTTGATTGTATCCGAAATCTGCTCGATTGCAGCTGATGATTTTGAAATCGCATCGTTCTGTTCGGAAAGCCTGTTCCTCAAAGTGTGGATTTCAGTTTCAACGGCACGCACGCTGTTTGCAATGGTCTCGATATCTGAGAACTGCTCGTTTATGCCTTCGTTGATTGAATCGACTTTTGAAACGGTATCGTCAATCTGCCTGATGTGATTGTTCATTTCATCTTTTACATGGGAGCTTGATTGTGTAAGGACGCCGCTTTCTTTCTGCAGGTTTGCCACAAGCTTGTTGAGGCTTGCTATCACGTTGTTGCAGTTTTGTGAAAGCATTTCAAGTTCAAGTCCGCCGGTTTCAGGAATGCGTGACGTCAAATCTGCCTCGCCCCTTGATATCGTGCCCATGGCTTTTGCGGTTTTGTCGATGGAGCCGAAAATCATACGGGTGAGAAGCCAGATTATAAAGCATCCGATTGCAAGAAGCACGAGCGATATGATGCTGATTCTGATTATGTCATTCTTCATGTTTTCAACGAAGTTTCCCAAATCAAAATCACAGCCGATCATTCCAACGACTTTTCCTGAGGAATTTTTGATTCCCTGATACGTGCTTATCGTCCAGCCCCAGTTTTCCTGTTTTTCAAGACCGGAGTTCGTCATGGAACCTTCTGTCAGTGCTTCTATCGGTGCATTTCCCCAGAATTCAAGGTCTTCTTCCGATCCGATAGGTGAAAAATTCTCTTCATCGCTCGGATCGCAGCTTCCGTCAACGACATATTTGTATGTGTTTCCGAATTTTGCCATCGTATACAAATACTTGCACCCGGATTTTATCTTCAGGTCAAGCATGTAAAGACGCAGCTGTTCATAATACGGATCATCTTCGCTCATAACTTTCGTGAGGGCTTCAAACTGATTTCCGTCTATGTAACTTAACAGACTCGATACGACGGGAACGCCCTGCGCGGTTGCAAAAGTCTCTGCGGTTTTTATGATTGTTTTTGATGAAAGAAAAGTGACCAACGCAAGAGATGAAAACACGAAAGCACCGAAGATAACGATAATTCTGCTTTTCAGTGATTTAAACATGATAATTCCTTGCCTTTTTGATTTCAGGCTGATTTTCACTAGAATTCCAGGAACAACCGAAGATAATCAGTTCCGGATGCCCGAAGTTTTGCTGGAATCCTATCACATCTTCTCCATAACACATAGTATGGATTGCTTTTTTTGTTTTGACAAGATTATTTTTTGTTATAACTGGAATGGGTTATAAATTGTATGGGTTATACCTGGAATGGATTAAAAATTGTATAGGTAAAATCAGGTATGGGTTAATTAATTATAGAAGAAATCGGACGGGGACTGCGGTTGAAGATGTCCCCATCCTGTATTAGTTTGCTGATTATTTTTTCTTGCCGAAAAGTGAGCCTAAATCGTTTACCAGGCTGTCAAGACTGTCCATGGCATCCTTCGTTTCCTGGTCGACACCCTTTGTTTCCTTATCAGCATTCGTGGTCGGAAGCAGGTTGGTGAGGTTTTCCGCCGCATTGGAGAAAGTGTCGCCGATGCTCGTCACTACGTCGCTGTTTTTTACGCTTTCGGTTATGTTTCCGGTGATTGATGAAAGAGAGTCTTTTGCGGATTCGATTGCGTTGGTGTATGTTTCCGGGTTTGTAAGCGTGCTGGCTGCCGAAGAAAGAGTGTCGGTAATTGCGTTGAGCGTGTCGGAATCTTTCAGCGTGTCGATCGCCGTGTTGAGCGAATCTGCCGTAGTCGTTGCAAAATCATTCAGGCCGCTTGACAATGAGCCGAAGATGTTGTCCAAATCGGTGCTGGTATCAGAATCTGCCGCATTTGAAAGATTTGAAAAATCATTTGCCTGAGGTGTTACTTCGATTGTTCCTGTTACGAGCTTTGAGCTTTCCGGTACAGAATCTTCAGGAAGCTTCTCTTTTTTTGAGCATGAAACGGCCAGAACTGATATTGCCGCCGCAGCAATGATTACCGCCGCTGATTTTGTTGTTTTCATAGAATACTCCAAAATAAAATTTTAAAAAAGTCTATCCCTGAAAATCCATCAGGTCAATAGTCTTTTGAAATTCCGGTTTCATTAGTTGAAATACCGCGCGGTCAGTGCATCGGCGAGATACTGGGCTTTACGGAATGTCTGGAGAATCAGCGGAACGAAAAGCGGAAGCATGATTTTGATTTTTCCGAGTCCCCTGGCTTTACCGAACGCACCCCTTACAAGCTGTGTCTTTATGATTCCAGAAAGTTCGTCCAAAAGCAGAGGAATGAACCTGAATACGATTCCTACAGTCAGCACGAAATATCTGACCGGTATTTTTATGAGTGCAAGTGGCGTGAGCAGTGCTGAAAGACCGTCCAGAATCTGCCGTTCATCCGTGGTGTATATGAAACAGCCGAGCGAGATGATTATTGCCGGTGCCCTTAAAAATGTCCTTATGACGACGAATACTTTTGATTTCGTTATGACAAGCCAGTTCCATTGGAAAAGAATTCCCGATGAGTCTGCTGCCGTGGAAAAAAAGAAAAACTGAATCAGCGCAAAAAGTATGAACCAAGGCAAAAGCTTCAGGTATGCATGGAGCGGTTTTTTGAGCGGATATCGTGCCAAAAGCGCATATATCACGGAGACTGCAAGCATTATGCCTGAAAATATTGTGTTCGCGGAAACAATCGATGCTATGAAAATCAAAAGGAAAAGTGCGAATTTCAAAGGTGCCGGAAGACTGCCCACCGGGGATGCGGGAATTTTCGGTGGTGCCATGAGTGCAGCTCCTACGTTCTGCAGTGTTTTCAGTATCCCGGAATTTTTCATGACGGACATTTCTTTGAGGGACTCTGGTTTTTCTTCCGCTTTGTTTTCCTGAGTATTTCCGACAAGCTCTTCCCAAATGATCTGTGAATCTGCGGCTGCGGCTTCTTCCATCCTGTGCGTGCTGAACAAAACCGTTTTTCCTTCTGCTGCAAGATTCCTAAGGCTCTGGAGAACAGTAATCCGTGAAACAGGATCAAGTGCCGAAGTCGGCTCGTCAAAGATTATTATGTCTTTGTCCAATGCTATGATTCCTGCAAGAGAGAGCTTTCTTTTTTCTCCGCCTGAAAGCCTGAATGTTCCGCGGTTTCCGAATTCTTTGTACGGAAGTCCCGAAAGATCCATGGATTTTTTTACTCTTTCCAAAAGTTCCTTGCCGTCGAGACCTTGGTTTTTAGGACCGAATGCAACGTCATCAGCGGCATAGGGGGCAAACAACGACGCTTCGCTTTCCTGCAGTGCAAGAACAGGCCTGTCTATAGAAAAAATCTTGCCTGAATCAGCTTCGCGCAACCCTGCAAGGCATTCGAATAACGTGGATTTTCCGCATCCGCTTGGCCCGGTCAAGGCAGTGACGGTTCCTTTTTTCAGCTGGAAAGAAATGTTTTTGAAAACTTCCCGTTCAGGATAGCTGAAACTCAGGTTTTCCACGGAAAGGGTTATGCCGCCTTCAGATTTTTCTCCGTCATTTTTCTGCATCAGTATGGAATCATCTCCGAAAATTGAGCGGCACAAAGAAGCTTCTTTCATAAAATCTTCGCGTCCGCCGTCAAAGATGATTTTTCCGCTTTCCATGACGATTATGCGGTTTGCAGCCAGAGCCTCATCCTGATCATGCGTTATGTGGATTACCGTGTGTCCCTTTGCATGCCAACGCTCTACCAGCTGGAGGATTTCAGTCCTTGCACATGGATCGAGCATTGCGGTTACTTCATCCAAAATCAAAAGGTCGGGAAAAAGTGCGAGTATTCCGCTGAATGCAAGGCGCTGTGTCTGTCCTAGTGAAAGCTCGAATGTCCGGGATTCAGATCTGTCGGCAAGACCTGTGACTGAAAGGCATTCAAGTGTCCTAAGCTCGATTTCTCCCTTTTCCATGTCAAGATTCTGCGGTCCGAATGCAGTGTCGCGCTCAACGATGCCTGCAACAATCTGCTCTTTGGGCTGCTGAAAAACTATGCCGGGTAGAATTCCTTCCGCAAGTTTGACTGTTCCGGAATCAGGTTCAAAAAATCCTGCGGTAAGACGGCCGAGAGTGCTTTTTCCTGAACCGTTCGCACCAAGTATGGTCACATATTCACCGCGCCTGATCGTGAGGGAAATTCCGTCCAGTGCTTTTGCAGCTGCCTGCGGATAAGAGTATTCTACGTTGTCGATTTTTATAAGTTCTTCATTCTGTTCCGGCATAAGTAGTTGATTCTACAACATTTTTCGAGTGCTGAAAAGTAATCAGTTTTTTGTGTAAATTTCATGCTAAAATCAGTGTGGGCGGCAGAAAATTGTGAGTATTTTTTGGACCGCGGATTTTATCTCTTTTTCAAACTTTTATCATATTAATTGAAACTTTCCCTCAATTTTTTTTATTGTGCAGATAATCAAAACTGGATATATCTAAGGAAACAATCAAAAATTTAATTTGGACGGATGACAGGTTTTTCATACCCGCGCATTTGTCCTTACAAGGAGATGTATTTATGAACAAGTGGCTTAAAGACGCAATTTTTTATGAAATCTATCCGCAGAGTTTTTGTGACAGCAACGGTGACGGCATCGGTGACATTCCCGGCATAATCAAAAAGCTTGACTACATCCAGGAACTTGGGTGCAATGCAATCTGGATGAACCCTTGTTTTGATTCTCCTTTTGTTGATGCAGGCTACGACATCCGCGATTATTATCTTGTCGCTCCACGCTACGGAACGAATGAAGATTTGAAGCAGCTTTTTGCCGAAGCTCACAAACGCGGGATGCACATACTGCTTGACCTTGTTCCGGGACACACATCGATCGAAAGCGAGTGGTTCAAGAAATCCGGGCTTGAAAAAAAGAACGAGTATACCGACCGCTATATCTGGGGCGACACAATCTGGGAAAATTTTTCTGATGTCGGAAGCGTTACTGGAGCCATACGCGGTGGAACTGAACGGAATGCTGCATGTGCGGTGAATTTCTTTTCAGCCCAGCCCGCGCTCAATTATGGATTTGCATGTCCTGACAAGACAAAGCCGTGGCAGCAACCCATGGATGCCCCCGGACCGATGGCGACAAGGGAAGCAATCAAGGATGTGATGCGTTTCTGGCTTGGAATGGGATGTGACGGTTTCCGTGTTGATATGGCGCACTCTCTTGTAAAATCAGATCCTGGTCATAAAGGAACGATAGCGTTGTGGCAGGATTTCAGTGCATTCCTTGAAAAAGAATTCCCTGAGGCTGTTATGGTTTCCGAGTGGGGCGAGCCGGACAAATCTCTTGCATCCGGTTTTCAGATGGATTTCCTCCTGCACTTCGGTCCTTCCCATTATCTTGAGCTTTTCCGTGAGGATCATGCATATTTTTCACGCAAGGGTGATGGAGACTGCAAAGCATTTTTTGATACTTACATCCATAACCGGAACCTCACGAAAGACAAGGGCGGACTCATGTGCATCCCGTCTGGAAACCACGACATGATTCGTCTTGCAAAAACACTTGACGCTGAGGAGATAAAGATTGCGTTCGCATTTTTGATTACGATGCCGGGAGTTCCGTTCATTTACTACGGCGACGAGATTGGAATGAAATATGTGGAGAACATCGCGTCTGTCGAAGGCGGATATGAGCGTACAGGTTCACGTTCTCCTATGGCGTTCGACAGATCTACCAACGCAGGTTTTTCATCCGCTCCGAAAGAAAAGCTTTATATCCGTCAGGATGATTCAAAATCAACAATCAACGCGGAAACCGAGCTGGCTGATGAGAACTCAATAATCCGTGAAGTCCAGCGTCTTATAAAACTGCGCAAGGCTCATCCTGCATTCGGTGCAACGGCTGAATTTGAACTTCTCCAGGCCGAGGATCATGCTTATCCGTTCGTGTACAAAAGAAGCTCGGAGGGGGAGACCATTTACGCACTTTTCAACCCGAGCGGAAAAGACGCTGTCGTGACTGCAAAAATCCCTGAATCAGCAAAAATACTGTATACGGTCGGAACAAACGTTAGTTCCCTCAACAGAAATGCGGACGGAAATATCGTTCTTCCGGGAGCCTGTGCAGTAATGCTTTCATAAATCATTGAGCCGCAGTCTAAATCGTTTTTGCGCAAGAAACTTTTTTTAACAGGGCCGATTGGAAAACAAATTTCCTTTCGGCTCCAATCTTGCAAATAATCCCCCCGTGTGTTAGATTGTAGTATGAAAGTTGCAATTTTTTTCGGTTCAAAGTCTGACACAGAGACGATGAAAAAATCCGCCGACGTTCTTAAGGAATTCGGTGTCGAGTACAAAGCGTTTATCATTTCTGCCCACCGTGCAGGAGAGCTTTTGGTCAAAACAATCCGCCAGATTGAGGACGAAGGTTTTGAGGTCATAATAGCCGGAGCAGGTCTTTCCGCCGCGCTTCCCGGAGTGATTGCGGGTCACACAGTTCTTCCTGTTGTCGGAGTTCCGCTTGAATGCATCAATCCTGGAAAATCAAACGGACTTGGTGGAATGGACGCGCTTCTTTCAGTTGTCCAGATGCCGCCGCAGATTCCTGTTGCATCAGTCGGGATCGGAAACGCAAAAAACGCCGCTTATCTTGCAATAGAAATCCTTGCCGTAAAATATCCGGAACTAAAGACAAAGCTCATAGATTTCCGCAAAAAACTTGCCGCCGATGCAGAAGCAAATGGCGGGCTTGGAGTGGAACTGTAAAAAAGGGGTGCACCCCTGTAAAAATTTTAAACCCTCTCAGGCGGAAGCCTGAAAATGATAGGAGATTTTTATGCCAAACAATGTCATTGATTACAAGAAGGCCGGTGTTGATGTAAACGAAGGTTACAAGGCTGTTGACAAGTACAAGACTCAGGCTGCCAGGACAAAGATTCCGGGGCTGCTTTCGGATCTTGGCTCTTTCAACGGAATGTTTGCCGTTCCTAAGGGGTTGAAAAATCCTGTGATGGTCAGCGGAACCGACGGCGTGGGAACAAAGCTGGACATAGCTTTTGCGCTGAAAAAATATGACACCGTTGGAATCGACTGCGTGGCCATGAGCGTCAATGACATTCTCTGTTCCGGCGTGAAGACATCTTTCTTCCTTGATTACATTGCATGCGGTAAGCTGGATTCAAAGGTTGCCGGTTCTTTGGTCAAGGGCGTGACAGACGGTTGTGTTGATGCCGGATGCGCACTGCTTGGTGGAGAGACTGCCGAGATGCCGGGATTCTATGATGAAGGAAAATATGACCTTGCAGGATTCGGTGTCGGAATCGGTGAGAAGTCCGAGATGATTACCGGAAAATCAATCAAAGAAGGCGACGTTCTGATTGGTCTTTCATCAACAGGCCCGCACTCAAACGGATTCTCGCTTATCCGCCGTCTTGTAACAGATTTCACCGAGCCGTATCTTGAAGACGGAAAGAAAACCGGAAAAACAATCGGTGAGGCTCTTTTGACTCCGACCCGCATTTATGTCCGTCCTGTCATGGATGTGCTTAAAAAATACCGTGAGTCAGTTCATGGAATGGTTCATATCACCGGCGGCGGATTCTATGAAAATCTTCCGCGTATGTATCCCCATGCGAAAGAGGGAAAAAAGCAGCTGATGTCCGTAATCAAAAACGGAAGCTGGGACGTTCCGAAGATTTTTGACGAGCTTGTTCGCCGTGGTGCCGATCCGAAAAATCTCTACTCAACTTTCAACATGGGAATTGGCTTTATCCTTGCCGTAAGCAAAAAAGATGCGCCTGCAATATTGAAGCTGTTCAACAAGAATTCACCGAAGTACCACATTGCCGGAATCCCTGATCTGAAGGCCTATGAAATCGGCTATGTCGGACATACTGACAAAGAAATCAAGGGCGACTTCAAGGGCAACAAAGCCATGACCGTGTTTGAGGATTAAAGCTGTATGTCAAAATTGAAGACAGCCGTTCTTGTTAGCGGCGGCGGCACGAATCTCCAGGCTCTGATTGATTTCCAGTCGGAGCAGGGGGAAAAATGTCCGTATGAGATTGTCTGCGTGATTTCCGACACAAAAAAAGCCTATGCACTTGAGCGTGCGTCAAAAGCAAACATTCCTTCCATAATCTGCTCTCCGTATGCGGTTATGGGAGCTGATGCCGCCAAATCTGCCGACAGGGATTCAAAGAGACTTGCCGTTTCAAATGCCGTCCTTAAAAACTGCCGGGACTTCGGTGCCAAGGCACTTGTTCAGGCCGG
>JAFPKH010000342.1:0-2502 GCA_017424825.1 Treponema sp.
AGCTGATTGAGGGTAAACTTAATTACGAGGTCAAGAACGATTTGACCAGAAATCACATAACTGAAAAGGACGACATGGAATTGCAGAGGTACAGCGAAGCCAAAGCCGTTGGCTATTACCATTCGGTTAAGGCAAGTTTGTTCACCTACAACATCCAACTCCCCAAATACGATTTGCCCATGATTCTTTCAAACATTTCGATTGACGATTATAAGGCTCTTTTCAGCGAAATCTATTTCAATGCGAGAAAAATAGCCGGCGGTTTCGCCGGTAACAATAAACTGTAGAGGAGGTGTATTCTATGGAATATGCAAGTAGCGGAAAGGCAAATGCCGCTCTCACGACAGGCATCATCGGAACGTCCCTTGGCGCAATTGCAAGTGCAGGCGGAATCGGAGCCATCCTTGGAGTCGGCAAGCCACACAGTGATAGCGACCGTCCTGTAACGCGTTACGAGATGGAACTTATCCAGGCAAACAACGCAAAGGAAACGGAAATCGCACTGCTGAAATCACAGCAGTACACCGACCGTGCCATGGCAGGAGTACAGGCACAGATTGGGCAGCAGGTAACGTGGAATGCGGTGCAGGGAAATAACATCGCCACAATGGAACGGCAGCTTGCAAGCATTACAAGATTCGTTGTTCCGAGCGAAAGCTTGGCTGCTCCCGTCAGTTCGGCTTCTAGCCAGTCTTCGGGGGCTTGATTGAAGTCTACCAGAGAATAAGGCGATTGGTTTGGTCCATTCGCCTTTTATCTATTTTTTTAAGGAGCGATATATGAACTCAAAAAAAGAGATTGTTGACGGTGTTATCACCTATGCTGAAAAAGATTTGCTTCCAATGCTGAAAGGCAAGGACAAGGCCCTTTCCATGGTCATTTACTTCCTGCTGATGCAGCTGAAACTCAAGCCAGGTCTTGCGGACATTTTCTTTGAAAATCCTTTTGTCAAAATGATTCTGCCAACGGAAGAAGACGGAATGTATGACATCGACTCTTTCATGAAGTCGATAAGGGAATCAGTGAAAAAGTTCGGAGGCACGATTTCCGTGACCATCCCGGCCATACCTTTGCTTTCGCCGGCTGAAAAGGAATTGAAGTTTGATGAGGACGACATTGACGCGATGATGTCTTACATCAATCCATCGAAAAAGGAGGATGAAGACGAATGAATTTTTCGACAAAACTGAAAGAGTATATTGAGGAAGAGCGGAGCGACAACGACAAGTATCTGGAACTTGCAAGCCTTGCGCCGGAAAAGTATGCTCCCATAATTCGCGACATTGCCAAAGAGGAGCGTTCTCACGCCAGACACCTTGAAGAAATCTTGGCTGATTGCGAAATGTTGGCAACGGAGGACGATTCAGAACCTTTGCACCATAACAAGGTCAACGAAAAAAAACACAGTTCTGACGAGGACTGACCGGGAGGGGAAATATGAATTCGCAATTTGTTCTCAAAGTATTTGTCGCGGCATTCGCAACGGTCGGAGTGGAAGAGTTTTTGAAGAATTTCATTAAGACGGAGAAAACTTTTATTTATGCAGTTCTTATGATTCCGCTTGCAGTTGGCTGTTACTTTGCCATCGAGGCATTGCCGGTTTGGGTTATCGGTAGTCTCCTAACGATTGGATGCGTCCAGATATGCTATCAGACAATCGTGCAGGGGTTCAAAACTGCCATTAAAGGGCTGTCTCATAAGTTCGAGGGCAAGCCCCAGGAGGAAAAATGAACGAAGAAAAACTTGCAGAGTTTGTCAAAAAATATGTCGGAAAAAAGGTTGATTGTGACGGGGCGCATGGACCACAGTGCGTTGACCTGTTCAGGCAGTATGCCAAAGAGGGGCTTGACATTCCCGAGCATACAGGCTCATGCGCAAGCAGCGGCGGTGCAAAGGATTTGTTCCTGGACTATTCGCAGATGCCGGTGGAAAAAAAGTATTTTCTGAGGATTCCCGGCAAGATATGTGCGCCCGGAGACATTGCGGTTTGGGGCGAGACCAAAAAGAACGTATTCGGCCATGTGGCTATCGTCCTTGGATGGTTGGGGGATGACCTGATTGTTTTTGAGCAGGACGGCTTTAAGCTTGACGGTGCGAAAATCATGGTAAGGAGCAGCTCAGGTCTTTTGGGAGTTTTGAGAAAAAGGTGAAAATGAATGGCTTTAAAAAAATTTATACCGTTGTGCTTGCTGTTGTCTGTCTTTGCTTTTTTTCCGGTTGCTGCACAAGCGGAAGAATCGGCGGTAAAGACGTTATCGAAGGAACTTCACGCGCAACTGGACAGCTTGAAGCAACAGTCAAGGCACTTGACGGAACAGTTACTAATAGCCGAGAACGAATTGCAGACATCATCGAAAAGAGTAGAGGAATTGCAGACGGAATTGAGCGAGTTGAGTACCTGTTTAACGAGTACGAACGAGAAGTTGAGCGAGTACTCGGTGAAATTGACAGAATACGAAACGAAACTGAAATTCATGTCAAAGAAAATGAGAAAGATAATAA
>JAFPKH010000343.1:0-3711 GCA_017424825.1 Treponema sp.
CCTCAGGATGCGACTCATAGTATTTCTCTTCGAGTACATCGTACGAAGCGACGTTCATCAAGTGATTCTTTTTCTCAGCAGCGAGCTTAACGCGCAGCGTGAAATCAATGTTGTACGAACCGTCATTACGTTTGTCGTCGTCTGCTTGGTTTCGGTCTGCTGCTTGGTTTCGCCGGCTTTTTTCCTTAGGCCCAGGTCGATCTCCACCTGGAAAATAAGGTCTGAAAGCCCCGGATATTTAGGTTCAAGCGCAAGAAGGTCCTGGAGGTCAGAGTATGCTTCCTTTGCCGTCGAATCGTTGAGCGTGTAGTTCACGTGCTTAAGCTCTTCGATTTTTGTCTTGAAATTCTCGTTGAACTGGTTCAGGTCGATTTTCTGGTCGATGCGCATTGAAAGAAGGTTCGCCTGCTGGTTCCTTGGATATACTATTTTCAGCTCGTTCAGCTTGTTCTTCGCGTCGTTGAGGAATTTTTTGCCTTCCGCATCCTTTCCTTCCTCAATCAGGCTGCATCCGGTCTGGTAGTATTTGTTGGAGATTGAAAGAATCTGCGACATTTCGGGGTATAGAGGGTCGTTCGGGTCGAGTTCCTTTCCGCTTTTCATCTCCAGTGCAGTGTTTATCCTTGATTTTAGCGTCTCAAGCTCGCTGTCGGCTTCGATTTCCATGTCCATGAAGTTTCCCCATCTGGTCATGTTGTCTTCCGCACCGCTTATCTGCTGGTATGCCTCTTCAAAGTTTCCGGCGTAGTATGCGTTCCTTGCGTTGTCCTTGTATTTCCTTATCTCCTGCTCAAGGATAGGCTGCTGCTGCTGTGCAATGGAAATTTTCAGGCTTCCGATTTTGTCGTAGGTCGCTTCCTGTATCGCCGCATCCCTTTTGAGGCTGTCGATCAATGAGTTGTAAAGCTCAACCGCCTTTTCCGCATTGTTCCTTGCCGCAGTGTAGTCCCCCCGCTCGAACGCAGATTTTGCGCGGTTGTAGTAGATGTCTATCTGGCTTTGTGCCTGCAGGGCCTCTTTTTGCTGTGCCTGCGCCTGAGTGACCAGTGAATCGGTCTGTGAGCTGAGTTTCTGTATGTTGTCCACGGATTCCTTTATCTTCCGCTGCATGTACTGTATGTTTCCTGACTGTGACAGGCTTCCGGTCGAAAGAAGCTCTATTCCTTTGGTCAATGTCTTTATGTCAAGGTCCATGCTCTGCTTGAACGTGCTTATGCTTGTAAGCAGCTTGGAAGGGTACTGCTTTGCGTCTTCGTTCGATGCATCGGGAATCAGGTTCATGATGGCCTGGTATTTTTCTGTGTCCTCCACGTACATCTGTTTTCCTGCCGATATGAGCCTTGTTCCCGCGGATACCGTCGTCTCTGAGGATTTTGTGCTGCATGTCTTGGAGATGAATTCGCATGTAGATATGTAAGCGTCCAGAAATGACTTAAGCGATGCCTTTTCCGAAAGATTTTTCTTGAATTCTGAAATCCACGGCTCATGCATCATGTTTGCGGTCCGGTTGGAATAGTCCGCGAACTGGTTAGATTTCTGTATCTGGAAATTCGAAACGTCGTCAAGGTTGTCCCTGAGGTCCTGTGCAGTGTCAGCCACGCTTTTGTCTATGAAATCATCGATTTCCCGTATGTCGGCGGCAATCTGTGAGGCAAGCGAAACAAGCGTCTGTGTTTTTCCGGTTATTTCCTTGAGTGCATCAGCTGAATTTTTCCTTTCCTGCGCATTTTTGTAGGTCCGGCTTGTCTTTTCGAATCCGAGGGAATCCGTGAACGACGTTATCTTGGTCAGCATCGGTACTATTGCCTTGAGCGATTCTATCCCAGAGCTGATTTCCTTGGCCGGTGCCTTGTATTCGAGGATTTTGTTTTTTGCAAGTTCCTTTGAAATGGATGCGGATGCCGACGATGCTTTTTCGAAGAGGCTTTCCGTAAGGTCGTTTTCCAGTGCGTCCCACTGCATGTTCATTGCGCCCGTAAGACCTGTGTCGGCGGTACGTCCGGTTCCTGACATGAATTTTATGAGATACGACAAGTAGCTTGCGTCCTGTATTTCCCTTGTTTCTTTCATTGAATCGAACAGGGTTCCGAGAGCCGCTGTTTCCTGGATGACGTCCTTTCTCAAAGCCGCGAATTCCGAGAACACGGTGAACGCCTTGTCAAGCTCCGACTGTGCTTCCTGTGTCTGTGATGCGGAAAGGAATTTTTTCCTTGCATCGGAAATCTTCGGCTGCATGTCTATGTATGACTGCACGTCTTTCCTGAGCTTTGCGGAACCTGATTCTATGCGTGCAATGGTTGACTGGGAGTGGCTTCCCGAAAAAAATGCGTCCCTCATGAAATCCATCGCTATGGTACCGGATCCGTCCGGTTCTAGGAGTGTCTTTGCGGCCCGCGTGAAATCCCCTTGTTCTGCAGCCCTGTATATGCCGGTTATCGTTTCGTTGAAGAATTTGGGGTAGTAGGGGTAGTCGTTTATGAGGCTCCCTGCCTGGGATTGAGAAGACGATGATACTGCCGTTTCTTCCGCGGTGATTATGCCCGGCGTAAGCGAAGAGAAAATGAGTGTTCCGGCAAAAAATGCCATGCGGCGTATTTTTCCCATCAAAAATCTCCTGGCGTTCCTTTGTTTCCGTCTGCACCGGTTTTCAGGAATGCCTGTAAAAATCCCGTCCCCCCGGATTGAAAACAAACCGTATGCCGGAGGGTTTCTAAAATTATCGATATTTTGTGCAGTTTTCAAAACCCGTCTGTCTTTTGAAACCTTCTCTATTTTACATAAAATTGAGGAAAACTTCAATTTTCAAACTTTTTTTTTCATATCGGACCTTTAGAACTTTACAAAATTCGCTTTATAAAATATTCTATAGGCAGGGATAAAAAAAGGGAAAAGGGGAATCAATTATGAAAGTTACTCTCAAAGACATCCATCGGCTGCAGGAAGACGTCGAGGATGAAATCGCTGATTTGAGTAGAAGTCAGGATACTGATTATGATGAGCTTGCCAGACTGAGAACCATGAATTTCAATCTGTCTATGATTTCTTTGCGCTACAGCATGGAAAAGGAAACGACGGAGATTGAACTTGGCGGAACTGACAGCGAGAATGCCATCGTTGACGCGCTTGAATCAAGCCGCATAAGGGAAGTCCACAGAAAAGTGAGTTCCGGAAGCAGCATTGCATGCGTTGAAAACCTTGCGCAGATGGCCATGGATTTGGTCGAGCAGATCGGCGTGATTACTTCGGGCATAAAGCTCGGACGCAATGCCGTGCTCATGAAGAACATAAACACAAAATTCCTGTTTGCATCTGAATTCCTCACGGAGATTGCCTCATTGAAGGACAATCCTGAAAAAATATCTGTATGGAAATCCGAAGAAATTTCCAGTGCCGGAACTGCCGCCGCGGTCATGGGTCGCACGAAAAGCGCAAAAAAGAGTGCCGCAGCACGCATCAACGGAAAAAAGGGCGGCCGTCCTAGAAAGAATCCGCTTCCTGAATCAAGCGTCAAAAAGGCTGCCGACGCAAAGAAATCAAAGAAAGTGGCTTCCGTAGCCTCAAAGAGAAAGATTTCGTCACAGAGATCCTATGCCGTTGCAGAAAGAAGGCTTGTTCCTCCTGCAAAGAAAGTCGCAAAATAGACGGTGTATGCCGGTCATGAATGCGCTGCATTCCTTTTTCGGAGTGCGGCGTTTTTTTTATGCTTTTTTC
>JAFPKH010000344.1:0-4151 GCA_017424825.1 Treponema sp.
GATGGAGGATGAATGCGTCCGTAACTGAAGACCACATAATCTCTCAGGCAGCATCGGCAAAGGGAACCATCGTCCAGACTTCGGCATTGTTTGAAAACTTTCCGGCACGAAGACAGTTTTTAAAACGCCCGGCAAGCGAAGGAATCCTATGCCGCACGACTTTTGAAGAAAAAGCACTTGCAAGACCAGACATATCGTTCAGCCTGACCATGGACGGAGAAAAAAAGCTCGTTCTTCCGAAAGCAAAGTCACTTGCGGAGCGCTTCGTACAGACCATGGAATTTTTTGAAAGCGAAGACGATTTCCATGAAGTCTCATCGGATTCAGGCGACGGCTCATGGTCATTCTCGCTTATCGTCGGTTCGCCATCGGTCTCAAGGAGCAACAGGAAAAACATTTCGGTCTACGTAAACGGACGCAAAATAAACGAATATTCGCTAGTGCAGGCAATAGAATACGGAGCGCAGGGATTTTTCCCGAACGGAACCCACCCGGTAGCATGTCTTTTCGTCACTATGGATCCCTCCCTGGTTGACTTCAACATACATCCGGCAAAAAAAGAGGCAAGGTTCAAGGACCTTAACCCGTTGCACCATCAGGTGAGCATGACTTCAAGGAATTTTTTCAAGCAGTACACGATGAAATCCATGGTCATGCAGGCGGAAGACCTTGAATGCAGGAGCGTTGACCTAGATTTCGGAAGTGCCGTAAAAACCGCGGACGAACCTTCATACGGATACGGATCATCCAAAAGCGCAACCCAAAGCACGGGCATACATGAAAAAACATATCTTTCAGGAAGCGACAGGCGTTCTTCATTTTTCAGGCGCACTACGGAAAACTTCCCGTCCGGAAAACCAGCAGAAACTTCGGCAACCAAATCTTACGTCGAAAAGCTTGCGGAGCTGGCTGCTGCACCGGCAGTTCATGAAGAAGAAAGCACCGTCATAAAACCGAATTACATTCCCGGAAAATTCGACGACGAAAAAAACGGATTCCATTTCGTAGGATCCGCACTAGGGACTTTTCTGATTGCAGAAAAAAATTCGACCCTCTACATAATCGACCAGCATGCGGCGCACGAACGGTACATATACAATCAGATAATGGATGCGGCCGGAGAAAAACAGGAGCTTTTGGTTCCGTACACGGTGAACACAGATTCGGAAGCCGACGACAAGTATCTTTCGGAAATTTCAGATTCGCTTGAGGAAGCAGGATTCACCGGAAAAAACTGCGGCAAAGGAAGATGGGAATTCACGACCGTTCCTGCAAGATGGAAAGGAAGCGAGGCAGACCTTGCAAGGGATCTACTGGACAGGAGGATACATCCCCACGACATGATAAACGCGGTTGCGGCAAGCACTGCATGCAGGATGGCTGTAATGGACGGTGACATGCTCGACGAAAAGACAGCGGCATGGATTGCAGAACAGGCACTGCTCCTCCCCGACCCTCATTGTCCGCACGGAAGACCTGTATACACGACAATCACAAGAAGGCAGCTTTTCATGCTCGTAAAAAGAATTTAGGTCTTTCCATAAACGCACTTAAACAACGCGGTTCTATATGATATAATCTTTTCCATGAAGAGACTTATAATCGTAACCGGTGCATCCAGCGGCATGGGCGTAAGCTTTGCAAGCCAGCTGGCAAAAGAAAGCGCGGATTTTTCAAAGGACGCAGGCACGGAAAAACTTGCATCGGATGAAATCTGGATAATCGCACGCAGGACTGACAGGCTTGAAGAAACCAAAGCCAGGATAGAAGCGGAAAAAGAACGGTACGGCGGAACATACCCTTCCGTAAAATGCATACCGATGGACATAAGCGGAAAGCAGGGCGCATGTGCAGTAAAAAAGCTCCTTGACACCGAAAACTCAATATCCGAAGGCGGAATCAGGATAAACGTCCTCGTAAACAATGCAGGATTCGGAACATACGGTGAATTCGCAGACACTGACACCGGCCGCGAAATGGACATGATAGACCTGGACTGCACTTCACTCACAGGAATCACTGGATTTGCGCTTCCATACATGGAAAAAGGCTCGCGCATAATAAACACTGCTTCACTGGCATCTTTCATGCCCCTGGGAAACTTTGCGGTATACGGCGCATGCAAAGCCTATGTACTCAGCTTTTCCGTAGCAATAGCGGCGGAACTCAGGCACAAGGGAATATCCGTCACTGCACTCTGTCCCGGCCCCGTAAGCACTGAATTTGCAA
This sequence comes from Treponema sp., assembly GCA_017424825.1. GTDB lineage: Bacteria > Spirochaetota > Spirochaetia > Treponematales > Treponemataceae > Treponema_D. The sequence continues at coordinate 2,230 of JAFPKH010000344.1, forward strand.
ACGTAGCATCAAAAGGAGCGCGCAAAAAAGTAAGGCACGGAAAGGATCCGGAAAAAACAGTAGAACACTGCATCAAAAAATCACGCAAGGGAAAGCTTTATTCACTCTGGGCTTTCAAGTGGAAATTCAAGGCTGCGGCATCAAGATTCATAGGGCGCTATGCAGGAGCATGGTTCACGTACAAATACTGCAAGAGGCCGAGCAACTGATTATGGACGGACATACTGACGGCGCAAGGAGCGCATTATTCACCGATTTCTACGAACTCACGATGGCGCAGGGATACTGGAAGCAGGGCATGGATTTTCCGGTGGTCTTCGACGTTTTTTTCAGGAAGCATCCTTTCAACGGAGGATTTTCGGTTTTTGCAGGAATCGAAACATGCATGGACATGCTCTCCGGATTCACTTTTTCAGAAAGCGACGTCAGTTTCCTAAAATCGCAGGGAATATTCGAGGACGGTTTTCTGGATTATTTAAAAGATTTCCGTTTTACAGGCGACCTCTACAGCTTTGACGAAGGCTCCCTTATTTTTCCGCAGGAACCGGTGATCAGGATACACGCGGATCTGATCCAGGCGCAGATAATCGAAGGGCTGATACTGAACCAATGCAACTTCCAGACGCTGATCGCAACAAAAACGGCAAGGGTCTGGCTTGCAAGCGGAAAACAGGACATACTTGAATTCGGACTCAGGAGGGCGCAGGGAATTGACGGTGCCATGAGCGCGACAAGGGCTGCATTCATAGGCGGAGCGTGTTCCACAAGCAATACTCTGGGAGCAAAGACATACGGAATCCCGGCGGCAGGGACTATGGCACATTCATGGGTGCTTTCATTTCCGACCGAGCTTGAGGCATTCGAAGCATACGCAAAAATCTATCCAGAAAATTCAATATTTCTGATCGACACATACGACACACTGAAATCAGGCATAAAGAACGCAATAAAAGTCGGCTCAAAGCTTTATGCACAGGGACACAAATTCGGCGTGCGGCTTGATTCAGGAGACATAGCGTATCTTTCGCAGGAAGTAAGGAAAGAGCTTGACAATGCAGGATTCCCGGACGCATTCATCACGGTGTCGAACGAGCTTACGGAAGAAATAATCTCTGCCCTTAAATCATGCGGCGCACCGGTTGACAGCTGGGGAGTCGGAACGAACATGGTCACCGGAGGAACCGAATCAAGCTTTTCGGGTGTCTATAAAATGTGCGCAAGGACAGACCTGGAGACAGGCAGCATGATACCGGTAATGAAAATCAGCGACAATCCTACAAAAGCCACGAACCCAGGAATAAAAAACGTGTACCGCTTGTACGATGAAAACGGCATGGCAAAAGGCGACATAATCTCCCTTGAAAACGAAATCATTGAAAAGGGAAAAGAATACCGCTACTACCACCCGATGATAGACTACAGGCATTTTTCGTTCACCGCAGAAAGCGTAAGTCCCATGCTGAAAAAAAAGATGACGGGGGGACTCCGCATTGGGCAAAGAATCCCCGACCCTGAGCAGATCAGGATAAGCCGGAAAAGGATGACCGACGAAATGACTGCATTCGACGATTCATACAAGAGGATCCTGAATCCGCACATATACAAGGTTTCGATCAGCGAAAAACTGAAGGACCTTAAGCTGAGCTTTTTGAAGAACTACTGATTTCCGTACATGATGCTCTGAGAAAGCGACGTTGATTCGGTTTCCTCACCGGAAGATGAACCGGAAGCATTTTCAGGCACATGTCCGGTATAGTCCATGATGAAGCGGTTCACGACAGATTCAATCACGCCGGGAAAATAGCCCACGACGACATCCCTTTCCCATGCTCCGTTTTTGTAATCGACGGAATCAGGTGAAATGCCGCTGTATGTCTTGTAGAGCACTTTTTCTCCCTCTGCGTCAGCCACATAAACTTTGA
>JAFPKH010000345.1:0-8030 GCA_017424825.1 Treponema sp.
AGCCCGGTAAAGGAGTAAGAACGATGGCAATAGATAGATACGAAATTGTAATAGGATGCGAAATCCATACTCAGCTTTTGACCAAGACAAAGGCATTCTGTGCGTGCGAAAACCGGTACGGAGGTATGCCGAACACAAGGGTCTGTCCTGTATGCCTTGGTCTTCCGGGTGCAATGCCGAGAATCAGCAAGGGATACGTGGAGCTTGGAGCCGTCGCAGGTCAGGCCTTGAACTGCAAGATTGCGCGCTTCACAAAATTTGACCGCAAGCACTATTTCTACCCCGACCTTACCAAAGGCTACCAGATTACACAGTACGACATTCCGCTCTGCACCGACGGACATGTTGACCTTCCGATGCACAAGCTGCCGAAAGACCAGCAGATGGGGGGCGAAAACTTCCGTCCGAAGAATTTCATCGGTGAGGACTGCATACTTGAAAACGGAAAGTACCGCCGCGTCAGGGTCGAAAGAATCCACCTTGAAGAGGACGTAGGTAAGTCACTTCACCTCCAGGGCGCACACTCGTACATCGACTACAACCGATCGGGAACTCCGCTCATTGAAATCGTTACGAAGCCTGACATGAGCTCCCCGGAAGAAGCGGCACTCTTTATGGAAACCGTTCAGGAAATCCTCCGCTATGTTAAGGTAACAAACGGAAACCTTGAGGAAGGAAACATGAGGTGCGACGCAAACATCAACCTGAATGTCTGGGAGGACGGAAAACTCTGGCACACACCGATTTCCGAAATCAAGAACCTGAACTCATTCCGCGTAATCCGTGACGCATGTACATACGAAGCAAAAAGGCAGCTTGAGGAATTCATCAACGACAGGCAGGAATTCAACCCGGGATTCAAGGTGACTATGGGCTGGGACGAAGAAAAGGGTCAGACGGTCGTTCAGCGTACAAAAAACTCTTTCGTAGATTACCGCTTTGTCGTGGAACCGGACATCAAGCCGTTCTCCGTAAGCGAGGAACTGATTTCTCGTGCTTCCGAAAAGGTCGGCGAGCTTCCTGAGGCAAAACGCAACAGGCTCAAGAAGGAATACAAGCTTTCGGACTTCGACGTGGAGACTTTGACAACCACGCGCGAGCTTTCACTCTGGTTCGAGGAGGCCGCAAAGGATGCAAAGGACGTAAAGAAAGTCGCAAACTGGATTCTGGCTGAACTTCTTGCGGTGCTAAACGAAAGCGGAAAAACCATTTCCGAAATCAGCATAACTCCGAAACACATCACTTCGCTTGTCAACAGCATTGAGGACGGAAAAATCACGTCGGCACAGGGAAAGGAAGTTTTCTCTGCCATGCTCGAAAGCGGAAAGATGCCGGAAGAAATCATCAAGGAAAAGGGTCTTGAAGTGGTCAGCGACAACAGTGCAATAGAAGCTATAGTCGATTCAGTAATCGCGGCGAACCCCAAGGCAATCCAGGATTTCAAGAGCGGAAAAACGAACGTCGTCGGATGGCTCACCGGTCAGGTCATGAAAGAGTCAAAAGGCAAGGCAAATCCGAAAACAGCGTCGGCTCTCGTGAACCAGAAGCTTTCGGCACTCTAAAAACAGCGGCGGCTTATGAAAGAAACTGATTTTTTATCTGAAGAGATTTACAAGCGTTTCGGAACCGTAAAAAGGGCAAGGGGACCGTTCCTCTACACGGCGAAAAACCAGCGTCTTACGGACATGTTCCAGGAAAACGGACGCGCAATACTCGGCTGGGGGGGAGGCTCCGCTTTCACCATGCTGAAAAACGCGCTCGAAAGGGGCATAACCGGAACTTACCGCACTGATTTTTCATACCGTCTTCAAAAGGCGGTCTCCACTCTTTTCGGTTCTGAACGGAAGATTTATGTTTTCAGTGATAAAAAATCAGCGATGGAAGCCGCATTGAACGTCTCGGCGGAGGGGACTTCGGTTTACAGGCCATGGTCATGCACAGGAGTTGACTGGACAAGCGTTGACTGCGCGATACTGGAGCCACCCCTTCCATGGACATCGGGAATCTTCATACTTGCGGTAAAAGACAGCACGGAAATGGAAGTGAAGCTCTCCCACATGCAGGACTCGTTCCGAACAGCGCATCTACCCGCCCCGATTGAAGCAGCGTCGGCAAGGGCAATATACAATCTGATTCAGGCGCTCCAGGAAAGGGAAGAAAAAAACTGGTTCATATACGACCGCGCGCTGATTCCGTACTGGGAAAGAAAGGGACCCTACCTCTACATAAAAAAGGACGTAATATCAAGGGAAGATTTCAAATCTTTCGTGTGCCACTGCCTTGACTGTGCCGTGGTGATAAATCCTTTGTACGAGGGGGCAAGCATAGTTCCGTTCGGAGCCGACAAGGGAGTGTTCAGCAAACTTTTAAAAAATCCGTTCAAGCCGTCCGATAATTGATACATGACACAGCCACAACTGATTTTGTATATAATAAAGCTCGTCTTGGGCGGACTTGCTGCATTCTTTTCCATAATACTCTGGAGCAGGACAAGGGATCCCGCGTGGATGAGCCTTGTTGCGGGAACGGTAATCGGATACGCAGGAATAGTCTACAACATGCTGCTTGATTTCGGGGTTGCCGCAACCACAACGATAACTGTATTCGGCATTCCGCTGACATCCCTTTTCTTTGCGTCGGTTCCGTCACTCCTTTTCATAATCGCATTCATACTGATGATAAGAAGGAACAAATAATTCATGCCGAAGTCCTGACGATACTTGACATTTGCGTCAATAAGCGTTATATTGTCATACATCACGGCGTCTTACCCAAACGGGAAGGGGATGGTCTGCAAAACCACTATGAAGCGGTTCGACTCCGCTAGACGCCTTTTTAACCCGGCCGTTCCGTGCAATCAAACTGAACTGCCGGGATTTTTTTTGCTCTATAATCTGGAAGACAAGGCATGAAAAAAAAGCTGTTCCTTTCCACATTCATTTTGATTTTTGCTCCGGCACTGATTTTCTGCCTTGACGGAATCCTTTGGGGCGAAAAAGACATACGCATTTCATCGACAAAATGGTTCGACCTGATTTATCCGAAAAGATCGGAAAGCACGGCAAAAGTCCTTTATGAAAGCGCGGACGGAATATATGAAGAAATCTGTTCGGAACTAGGCACTGCCCCCCAGTTCAGGATGACGGTCACGATAAGCCCAGCAACGGACAATTTCAACGCAAGCTTTTCGAATTTCTCATCAAACCACATAACGATCCTTGATACGGTTCCAAATGACAGCCTTGCAGTTTTTTCCGACATAAAGGGAACGTTCAGGCACGAACTTACGCATGCGGTGACGAACAACATGAGGACTCCGTTCTGGAAAGCATTGGACGGCATTTTCGGCGACATCTACAATTTCGGATATTTTGTGACCATGACGAGCTTCATAAAAGAAGGAGCTTCGGTTGCAGAAGAAAGCAAGGGCGGCGAAGGAAGGCTCAATGACGGATATTTTCTCCACATGGAAAGGCAGTCGGTTCTTCAGGGGAGCTTTCCGTCGTACACAAGCGTTACGGGAGCAAAGGACACATATCCTGCCGGAAGCCTTGCATACGGATTTTCCGCACCGTTCACGGAATGGCTTCAGGAAAAATACGGCATGGAAAAATACGCGCTTTTCTGGTACACGGGAATCAACATGAAATCGCTGACCTATGAAGGCGCATTCAAAAAAACATACGGAATCAGCATGAAAACGGCATGGGAAGATTTCAGGTATTCCGTAAAAGTCCCTTCAATACCGGCTGATCCATCAGAAAATCCGGGAAGCGGATATTACAAATACGGAAAATCATCAGGGGCTGTGTATGACTCGCTTACGGCGGGTAAAAAAGGCGTGGCCTGGATAGAAAAAAAATCATCGTCGGTTTACTTTGCGGAATGGGAAAACGGAGAGGCCGGCCGTGCAAAAAAAATATTTTCGCTGAAAAACATTTCTTCCATAAAGATTTCTGCAAGCGGAGACTATATTGCCGCAGGAAGGATTTCAATAAACCAGGGAAACGCAAGGAACGAGATTTTCGTATATGACATGAAAAACGGCTCGCTCACAAAAGTCCCGGAACTTTCATTGCGTGACGGATCCATCATTGAAAAAGACGGCGGCTTGTATCTTTTGGCGGTAAAAACGGAGTGCCAGAAATCAAGCCTTTCGCTCTGGAAAATCAATTTAAAAAAAGGCCGCATTTCTTCTTTTGATTTTGTACGCAGGCATGATTTTCCCGAATACCAGATTATACTAAGCCCTGTTGATGCCGGGAACGGAAAGACAGCCTTCATAAAAAAAGACGGAAAGGCATGGTCAATCTGCGTCATGGACATGATTGAAACAAGCTCCCCGGTCATAAAAGAAGTGCGCATGGATGACGGCATTTCATTGAGGAATCTTTCGGCAGGATTTCAGGACGGAAAAGACTGTGCAAGGCTTCTTTTTTCATGGGCTTCAAAGGACGTTTTTCCAAGGCTCGGACTTTTGGATTTCGGTCAGGATGAAGCGGCGGTTTCCCTCATGGATTCGGACATTTCAGGCGGAGTCTACAATCCGGTAATCTGCTGCGGAGAAAAATCTTTCATGCACACGGGAAATTTCATAAGCGAAAACAGGCTTATTGTCACGCAAAAAGAATCAGTTTCATTCAAGGAAATCAAAAAGCCGGTCATCGAAGAAAAAACAGATTTTACTTCGGACGGAAAGATTCCGGAAAAAACAGAGGAGCCGGAAATCCCGTCAAAAAAATTCCACGGAGGATTTTTAAAGGGCGACATACTCCCCTTCTGCTCGATTCCGGTTTTCAACATGTTCGCGGAAGAAGAAAGCCGCATCTACTTTCCGGGCGTAAGCTACATGTGCACGGACGCTTGGAACGGAAGCCAGCTTGAAGTCATGGCAGGAATCAACCCCGGTGCAGTGCCGTTTTCATACATCCAGGGAGAAAATTTTGAAGCGGCTCTTGGTGCAAAGATTTCCGGCGGAACAAGCACTCAGCTTTTAAAGTATTCGGTTCTTCTACAGACGGCATTCGATGCTTCTGGATACATGCAGACAGGACTGAACACTGAGATTTCTTCCGCACTTACATTCGGCAGATCCGGGTTTTTCATTGCACAGAACAATGCGGACATATTTTTCGGACGAGACTATACATATTCAAAAAACGAAAGGTTCCTTACTTTTTCCGACAAGCTGATTTTCCAGATCGGCTCCTCAATATCGACCGGGCCGGGAATGTACCAGTCGCTTGCATTCATAGCACAGGGAACGGCAGATTTTATTTCCGTAAACTCAATTGAAGGCGGATTCCACAACGCACTGGGCTATATCTACGCGTTTCCGTCAATCCTCGTAAGGATTCCCAATCTGATTCCGGTGGACTGCCATGACGGATTCACATACAATCTTCCGCTGCGGTTGTGTCTTTCGTATGCTCCTTCACCGAACGAAATCCTCGGCGGATATGCAAAAATCCTTCTGTTTGATTTTGAGATACAGAACGGTCCTCCGTATGTCCCGGTATATTTCAACCGCATTGTATCGGTGCTTACATACACCGGCATCATACTTTCCCATGACGGGGGGATAAATCCGTTGAATGCGGCTGAAAAGCTTTTTTCATGGTCAGGACTCAAATACACCGATTCACTGAAGCTTACGGCCGTCCTCCAATGCACGCCGAACACAGGAGCCATGGCAAATCCTCAGGTGATGGCAACCATAGGAGCGTCATTCTGCTATTATCCGCATCACGAACCGGGGGCAGATCCTTTTTCAGTTTCCCTTGCCACATCTTTAAATTTTTAGTCTTTTGGATTATATTCTTAATATAATGAAAAGCAACAGACGCAGATTTTATGTTCCGCATGCACTGACGGCGGTTTTTATAGTAGTTTCTTCACTTCTTCCGGCTTGGTCACAGTCTGATGAGCAAAGCCTTTCCGTAAAAGCGGCCGCACTTCCCGAAAACATAACTTTCTGGAGCGATTATGCAGACGACGTACTTGCACAGGCACTCGTTGACCGCATGACAGATGAGGAGCTTCTTTCCCAGATCCTTATGTTCGGATGGGCAGGAGCAGAACCAAGCAATCTTCTGAAGGCATGGGTCTCAGACAGGGGATTGGGCAGCGTAAAAGTATTCGGATGGAACACGGCGAACCTCAAGCAGCTTGCAAGCTCCATAAAGGAAGTGCAGACCGAAGCTTCGTCAAGAAAATATAAGATTCCTCTTTTTGTGGCAACGGATCAGGAAGGAGGATGGATACGCCACGTAAAGGGAGAAACGTCGGTCACTCCGGGAAACATGGCCATAGGTTCATCCGGCTATCCTTATGACGCGTATTATTCTTCATATTATATCAACAGGGAAATCAAGGCTCTAGGAATCAACATGAATTTCGCGCCTACGGTCGACCTTTACTCAAACTATGATTCCACGGTCATCGGCCCGCGTTCGTTCGGAGAAAGCCCTTCAGATTCAGGAATACTCGGCGAAGCTTTTTCACAGGGTTCCATCGATGCAGGAGTGATCCCCACGGCAAAGCACTTTCCTGGACACGGCGACACAGGACTGGACAGCCACGGAAAACTGCCTGAAATCCAAATCAACATGAACACGCTTGAAAACAGGGAGCTGGTTCCATTCAAGACGCTCATAAAAGCAGGAATCCCTTCAATCATGAGCGGACACCTCTCATTTCCGCTTATCGAACCAGACGGAACTCCGGCAAGCCTTTCAAAATTCATGCTGACTGACCTTCTGCGCGACAAGCTCGGATACAAGGGACTGGTAATCACCGACGACATCACTATGAACGGTGCAACGGAATATGCAGGATCGCTCTCCCATGCAGTGACACTTGCAATAGAAGCAGGAAACGACATCGTTCTTTCATCGACCACGGCTCCGCTTGCAAGTGAGCTTTGGACGACCAACATACAGCGCATGAGAAACGTACCGGCATTCAGGAACAGGGTGAAAGATTCCGCATACAACGTAATCTACCACAAGCTCAAGTATTTCAAGAGCGACAATGCGGCTCCGCTTTACCCGGACGAAACCAAGCTTTCAAAATATATCCCGGACAAGGAAGGACAGGCGTTTTTCCTTGACCAGGCATGCCGATCAGTGTGCGTGTACAAAAAAGGAGAATCACTCCCCTATCATCCGGCCGAAAACGAAAAGATTCTCATAACAGGTCCTTTCAGCGACTATTTCAAGGGCGGAACCGACAGATATCCGAATGCAAAGACATACACGTTCAGCTATGAGCTTAGCTACGATGAATCCAACATCGACAGCTGGGATGCACAGAACCTTGTCTACATTGCACGGGGATACGACACAATAATCATAACGGTCTATGACTGGCACACGGCAAACATAGCAAAAAGGCTGCGGGCGCTGAACAAAAAAGTCATAATCTTCTCGGTGCTTTCCCCTGTATTCGTGCTTGACGGATTTGAATGGGTTGATTCCATAATCTGCGGATACTCGTATTCCTCATATTCCTTCTCCGCAATGTGGGGCGTACTGAACGGCGAATTCGAAGCCACGGGAACCATTCCGCTCGATTTGAAAAAATAACGATGAGCAGGTTCCGCCGGCAAATATTGAAATTGAACTTATCCGGCGGCTGTGATATAATCGCGCCATGGCTTATAGAACTGACTTTTCGTTTTCCGGCGCGGTCAAGGAAGACATCGACATAAAACCGCCTTCAAGCTACAAGGTGATTTTTTTCAACGACGACTACACAACCAAGGAATTCGTCGTTCAGGTGCTGAAGCAGGTCTTTCACAAAAACAGTGCCGATGCCGTGAAAATAATGGAATCCGTACATACGACAGGACGCGGGATTGCAGGAGTATACCCCTATGACATTGCTCTGACCCGTAAGGAAATGACCGTCAGCCTTGCAAGAAAAGAAGGATTTCCGCTCAGATGCGAACTGGAGGAAAACTGATTTTATGGACATGGACAAAATCCTGAAAGAAAATCTGGACAAAGCTTTCGACGAAGCGTATAGAA
>JAFPKH010000043.1:0-7729 GCA_017424825.1 Treponema sp.
GAAAGGATTACGCTTGATGTCGGTAAGGATGCAGCCGGTAATGTGATACCGTACATCAGCTATTTCAACGGCACGGCCCGTCTCCCTTGTGTTGCAAGGCTTGTTGTTCCAGAAAACGTAGCCGTGGATTACAGGGCACAGGGAACCGGTACAATCGACGGTGAGGACATATTCACCGGAAACTGGGAGATATCACTTGTTCCAAGCTCCATGAATCTTACCACAAATTACAACGACAAGATGAACATCGGCCTGTGGAAGCAGGATGGTGTCATTGTATCGGGTAACGACAGCCGCTTTACCGTAACGGGTGGTGAAAGCGGAAAGACTTCTTCCGATAACACAAGCGGAACGGTCAACGGAAACATCTACGGAAACGGTACTGCAAATCCAATAATAGGATATGCCGTTGAGTCAAACAGCGGTACTAACCTGGAAACCGCCCAGCTGAAATAGCAACGGATAAATGCAATGTAATGGCCGTTCTGAATCATGTCAGGTTCAGGGCGGTCATATATTATTGACCTACATCAAAATAAGATTTATAATGTCAGCCATGTTCGAACTTAAAGATAATATGCCCTTCGAGACAGAAGAGGATGATTTTGATACCGTCATGGCAAGCGACATTGCTTTTTCCGGCAACCTGAAATTCGCGAAGCCGTTTATGATAAAAGGCCGTATGAGCGGCAATATCGAAGCTACCAGCGACCTTCTCGTTGATACGGATGCCGAGGTCAACGCAGATATCATTGCCGACAGGATTCTTGTCCGCGGTAAGATCAAGGGAAACATCAAGGGATTCAAGCTTGTTTACGTTGCTTCAACCGGAACCGTCAACGGCGACATAACGTCAGAGCAGGTCGTCCTTGAACCAGGCTCATCTTTTTCCGGCAAATGCACTATGACCAACGTAGAAAACTAGGAATGGGGGAAATATGAAAAAAATCGCTGTTTTTATCGCATTCGCACTGGCTGTCATTTCGGCCGCGTTCGCTCAGGGAAAGCCTGACGCACTTAAAGAATGGCGCAACGGTAATTATAAGAGGGCAATAGAGATATGTGAGGACGAGCTTGCCGCAAATCCCCGCAACCTTGATTCCTATGTCGTCCTTTGCTGGGCTTTGGTTGACAACAAGCAGTATGCCGAAGCTGAAAAAAGGGCTGCCGCCGCAAGAAAAATCAAGAACGACGACGTGCGCCTGATTGAGATTCTCGGTGAGGCAAAATATTATCTTGACAAAAACTCTGAAGCACTGAACATGTTCCAGATGTATATAGCCAGAACCCAGGAAAGCAATGCAAGCCGTCTTGGAAAGGTATACTATTTTACCGGCGAAATATACATCAGGCAGGCAAAATTCGAGCATGCTGACATAGCTCTTTCAATGGCCGTCCGTCTTGAACCTTCAATGAGCTCATGGTGGTCAAGGCTTGGCTATGCACGTGAGCAGGCAAAGGATTATAACGCTGCGGTCACTGCATATGACAGGGCTTTGGCTCAGAATCCGGGGCTTACGGAAGCAGTGCGCGGAAAAGAACGCTGCCAGAGCCATCTGTAATAAAAATCTTTGATGGAAAGCAGGATCATTCATTTTGAGACTCTCGGATGCCGCCTGAATCAGGATGAAAGTGAAGGGGCGGCAAGGGCTTTCAGACAGAACGGGTTTACCGTTGACATGGAAGCAGCTTCAGCATCGTCTGAAAAAAATTCATCCGTGATTCTCTCTATCGTAAACACATGCACGGTCACAGGCAAGGCGGAGCAAAAAGCCAGAAGAATAATCCGCCTGCTGCTTGAAAAATTCCCAGAATCAAAAATAATAGTCACAGGATGCTATGCCGAGCTTGACGGTAATCTTATCGAATCAATCTGCCCGGAAAGAATCGTCGCACTGAAAGGAACGCAGAAATTCATGCTTTCTTTGATTGCTTCCGAGCTTTCGTCAGGCACTTCGCTTTATGACGAAGGCATTGTATCCGTTCCTGCGCTCAGGGATTTTATCAGTTCCGGAGCAGAAAAAAACGGTTCCAGCTCCCAGAAAATTTTCAATGCATTTTCTCTTTTTACTCCTGTTTTCGAAAAGCACAGCAGGGGTTCCATAAAAGTTCAGGACGGATGCAACTGCGCATGCTCATTCTGCAGGATACATCTTGCAAGGGGAAAATCAGTCTCGCTTGATGCAGATGAAGTTGTTTCCCGCGTGAAAGAAATCGAAAGATCCGGGATAAACGAAGTGGTCTTTACCGGAGTGAACCTGAGCCAATATTCATCTCTTGATTCATACGGAAAATCCGTTGATTTTTCAAGGCTTCTCCAGATGGTGATCGATGCCACGGAAAAAATCAGCCTGAGGATTTCTTCGTTCTATCCGCAGAGCATTGATTCCGGTCTTTGCGCAGTTCTTTCTGATCCAAGAATTCAGCCGTTCTTCCACATGAGCATACAATCCGGGAGCGACAGGATCCTTGAGCTTATGCGAAGGCCTCATTCCGTTTCCCACGTAGAAAAATCAATAGAGCTGATCAGAAAAGCGAAGGAAAATCCGTTCATATCATGCGACATGATAGCAGGTTTCCCGGGAGAAACAGACGCTGATTTTGCCATGACCATGAAGCTTTGCAACGAGCAGAATTTCGCGTGGATACATGCATTTCCTTTTTCACCGAGACAGGGTACTCCTGCCATGCACATGAAAGGCCAGGTTGAAGAAAGGGTGAAAACTGAGCGTGTCAAACAGCTTACGGAAAAAGCCGTCCAAGGAAAAATCAGCTATGTGGATTACTGGAAGGAAAGGACCGTAAGCGCGGTGGTCGAAAACAGCAGGGCAATCAGAAAAAGCATTGCAAGCCCCGTAATACATGCGGTCACGGAAAATTACCTTCACGTGGAATGTCCTTCTCCGTCGTTTCCATACAGGCCGGGTGACAAAATCAGCGTGGTCATAAAAGAAGCGTGCCCGGAATCAATCTCCTCTGGAAAGGAAATCGACTGCACGGGAATTGTCGTTCACTAATTCTTTTTGATTGCAATCAGCGTGAGGTCATCGTACTGCACGTCTTCCTTAAGCTCCTGATAGTACAAGTGAGTTGCGTCTCCTTCGACCGTCATGTGGTTCAGGCAGTATGTGCTGTAATCCTTGAAGTGCACTTTCAGGAAGTCGTCTATCTTTTTGTCAACCTTCACTTTGTCGGCGGCTGAAATCTCTTTAGTACGGTACATCCTGAACACTTTTTCAACGGACACCATCGCCATGATAGCTTCTTCGGCGGTTCCACGGCAGTTTGAGAAATCGAACGTGTATTCTTCAAGCGGATTCGGGTCATGCCATTTTTTTAGCGTGTATGTTCCCCTGTTGAAAACGCTTTCCACGATCTCCGTAATCCTTTCCGGTCCAAGCTCTTCGGAAGATTCACCGGCCTTGTGGTTTCCGTGTTCGTCGCCTTCCTTAAGCCCCGGTTCGCTGCATGCAAATATCCTTCCGTTTATGTCGCGGAAATTTCTCTTGGCTTCTTCTATACCGTCAGTGTAGAGCAGGAGCACATCGTCTTTTTTGAGCCTGAGCTTTACGACCTTGTATCCGCCCTTCATGTTTATGAGGTCCGTGCTGAACATTCCGGCTGCAGGGGTTTTAGGAAGCTCCACGGTCTTTTTCCTGCGTTCGGTTCCATCGTAAATCTGCACGAGGCTGTCACCGGCATTGCAGAACCAGCAGTCACCTGTCTTTGTGTTCATGAGGCAGAGAGTGAATGCCGCAAACCTTCCCTTGAATCCACGGCTTTCGATAAGGTCGTTTATCTGACCAACGACAGGACCGAGCTTTGTTCCCTGGTTCGGGTTTTTCATGCTCCAGTTGCTGAACGCGTTCAAAAAGAGTGCCGCAACTTCCACCATGATGAGAGCCGCCGGAACTCCATGGCCTGAAACATCGCACTTTATGATTATGTAATGGTCGTTGTCTATCTGCTTGTAGTCGAAATAGTCTCCTGAAAGATCGTCTGCACCTGCATAGTAGCTGAAGAAATTCGCACCGGCAGTGTCCAGGGATCCGTATGTGAGCGTGTTTCCCTTGCCGTCCGTTTGGAGAGGAATGAACCTTGTCTGGACTTCCTTACCGAACGTCAGGTTTTTTGACTGTACGGCCGCATCCACAAGGCCATGGGTCATTTCGTTCACCGTATCGCCGAGCATACCGATTTCGTCCTTGCTTTTGATTATGATGTCCTTTCCCGCAAGGCTTTCCTTGTCTTCGGTATCCCTGATCATTGCGACGTGGTTCGAAAGCTTTATGATAGGCCGGACTATGATCAGCGAGATGATGAATGAGAATATGAATCCGAGTATGAGACCGATCGCAACGACTATTGCCGCCGTCCTGATTATGGTTTCCTGCGCTATGCTTATTTCCTGTATGAGGGCTTCCGTGCTTACTTCTACGAATACTATTCCGTGTACGTATGTCTGCTCGTTGTTCCTTAGGTAGAGTACCGGCTTGTAGAAGATGTATTCCGTGTTTTTCTTGTCGAGCGTTTCGGTGCTGAACTGAGGATAGCTTCCTATGGTTTCTTTCGCCATTTCTGAAAGCATGTTGTCAACCCGGTTTGAAAGCTGCGTGGTCACTTCAGAAATTTCCGTCCTGCGCACAATGCTTTCTTCGTCAGTGAGTCCTGCAAGAGAAAGTCCTTCTGCCGTAAGCTCGCTTATCTGCTCCGCCATGACGTTTATTTCTTTTTCAGCGCGTTCGTTCAGTGCAAGGCATTTTTCTTCTGCATCCTGCATGAACGGTGACTGAAGCCTGCTGATTCCGAACGTGAATCCCTGGGTGTCTATCTTCGATGCGATTGCAGGATCGTTGGTCGCCCAGATGTAGTCTAGGTGAGTGTCCGACACTGTCTCTGAATTTCCGGTGATGGTCGCGTAGTTTGCATCGGAAAGCGAGAGAGATTCTTCCGTTATGTCGCTCAGTGCAAGGAGGTTGGAGCTTGCGTTCGGAAGATTGATTTTTGCGCCGCTTGAAAGGGCATCGAGTATTACGTGCACTTTTTCTTCAAGTCCCTGTGCCCTTGTCCTTTCCTCACGCCTTATCATTATGTAGCCGAGCGTAAGTGCCAGCGCGACGACGAGAGCAAGGATCAGCGTCATGGTGTAGACCACAAGCCTAACTCTCAGGCTGACGCCCTTTCTGTTTATGGTCTTTTGCTTTGATTTCTTTTCTTCCGGCATAATGCCTCCTTCGATGAGTGCCTTTACTTCGGCCTTTATGGTCATGGCTTCCCTTGCAGTCTTTGAGAGTCCCCTTGTTGCTATGACGACTATGAATGCCGCCAGAACAAGAACGACTGCGACTATTATCAGGGTTATGTCAACCCGGCGTTTGGTTCCGAGCAGTTCCGAAAGCCATCCGGGTATGAAATTGTATTCTTTGTACGGTTTTACGGTTCCGAAATCCTTTACGGCAAGGATTGCATCTTTCGTCATGTAAAGCCCGCGGTCAGTGTGCAGGAGTCCTATGTAATAGTTTCCCGAATCCATTTTCGTGAGCTTTATTCCTGTTATCCTGTTGTCAGATGCGACCGTGAAATCTCCGTTCTTTGCGGTGAGGATGCGGTCGTAAGGTGCCTTTCCGTCTGAATCAATGTAGATTGCCGAAATCGTTCCCTCATATGTGTATCCGCCTCCGTAGATTTCAGTGTCTATGTCGCCGAATACGTCAGGAACAGCGTTTATTGCGGTCAAGTATGTCTGAGGTATGTATTTGTTCAGGAAAAGCAGTGCCGTCTCTTCCTGGCTGATGTTTCCTACCTCGTCAATCGCTGCCACGGTGAAAAGATAGAGTCCGTTCCTCTTGTTCGTGAAAGAATCCGTGCGCTCGTCCTTTTCTCCCTTCATGTATCTTGGCGGCTGTTTGAGACCTTCGATCTTCGACTCGTTCTTTTCTATGAGAGAAGATTTGATTTCCTCTATTTTTTCCGGCGAAAGCCTAAGCGGATGCCTTGAGTTGACTGCAAGTCCCTGGGGTATTGAATCTATGTACTGGAGCGACCATGTGTATCCCGCAACGTCAGTGTCTTCCGGTGAAGGATCCCAGCTGATAGTGAACGTGTTTTTCTTGAGGAGTCCGTTTTCATCGATTTCCGGCATGTGTATGAGCGGTTTCAAAGGAGCCGTGGTGTCTTTCCTGTATGTGACGGTGGCTGTCCTTGACCAGTTTCCTGCGTAATCCACCTGCTTTGCCTTGAAATACCAGAGTCCGTCTTCGGGTGCGTTTCCTTCAAGCTTGTTTTCGAGCGGATATGTGTTTATGTCCTCTTCCGGCTCTTCATCAGGATCCTGGGTGTATATGAATGAAAATCCCCTTATGCCCGATGAGTCTGAGGATTCTTCGACCGCGGCAAAAACTTTGTCGACCGTTCCGCCTTTTCCGTCGGTGAAATTCTGCGGTATGATCCTCGGCGGATTTGCATGCAGGTCCTTGAAAAGCATTGCGATGGATCCTCTGGATATGCCCTGCTGCCAGACGAACGAAAGCTCCTTTCCCCTGTTTGAAGTCACCGGGTATGTCGAAGCCGATGTGTTTTCTATAAGAACTGAAGGATCGTCCCAGAAAAGCTCCTGTTTCTGCGCGATATATACTTTGCTTTCCGTGCTCTGCCTGTCCGACCAGATCATGTAGAGCCTGTCGTTGTATACGGTCATTTCAGGGTGTATGCAGTTTCCGCCCTGTATGCTGATAGGGGAGCTTTCCATTGATTTCATGCTTCCGTCAGATGAAAGGACACCGGCCCTTATCGATGAGTTTATGCCCGTGTACTGGGACTGTTCCCATGCGATGTGTATTTCCTTGTTGTGCTGCATTATTACCGGCCTCTGGTTGTTGTTCCCGTCAGATGTCAGAAGCTTCGGTGCTGACCATGTCTTTCCGTTGTCATATGAAACCGATGAGAAAATCTGGAAAGTGTAGCGTCCGCCGGAAGAGTAGTGCGCCTGGAAAACCATCATGTCGCCGCCGCCTGCAGGAGCCACATATGGAACCAGGGGGTTAGAAGCTCCCGGATATGAAAAAGCGAACGGTGAGAACGAAGACCAGTTCTCTCCGTTTCTTGAAGTGGCGTATACAAGCGAAAGCGATTCTGACTGACCAAGCGTTGCAAAAAGCACGAAGTTTCCGCCCGACGTTGCGAAAATCCTTGGTCCTACAAGAGGAAGCTCCGTGCGTGGAAGTGCGGAATGCTTGTAATCCTGTCCGTTGGTGCTGGTGTACACGCTTATTTCGTTCGTGTCGCTTAGCACTGCAACCGCTATTTTTCCGTTGTCCGTTTCTGCCGCTGAAAATATCTCCGGAACCGTGCCGGAATACTCGAAGGGACCTGCGAATCTTTTGCCGGCCGTCCATGAATTTCCTGTCGTGGTGCAGCTTGCTGAAATGTAAATCTGCTTGTTCTCGCTGTCAATCTCTTCCCAGAATGCCGCGGAAACCGGTGATTTTTTTGTCCTGCCGGAAACTACCGACGGAAACCTGCAGTCAAGCTCCCTTGACGTGATCACCCTGGGTTCGTCCCAGTACAGCTTCTGTTGAGCAAAAACAGCCGTGCCGCATGTCAGAATAAGCATGAGAGAACAAAGCAAGAGTCTTTTTTTCATTTCAGTATCCCATATCCGTAAGCCGCTTCTGGAGCTTCTGGATTTTGGCCGAGCGTCTGTTCGAAGGTTTTGCCAAAAGCTCCTGCA
>JAFPKH010000346.1:0-4520 GCA_017424825.1 Treponema sp.
CTGCTTGTTGAAAACAAATTTTCGTCCCGAATCCAGGTGATTGCCTATCTTGCGGTCGAAATCATAAAAATCTCGCTTGTAATTCCTTATGGTGCGAAAAAGTTTTTTGAGTACGCCGGCATTACGCTTTTTTCACTCTGCACAATCGGGTGCATAAACCTTCTGTTCAGGCATGCATACGGCAAAAAGGATTCTTCCACAATCAGTCTGAACGACTATAAGTTTTCCGAGCGGCAGAAGGACTGCATAAAAAAAATCGTGGTGGACAACACTACCATCAAGGCCCTTGCAATAGACCACAACGTAAGCGAGAGCGCAATCAAAAAAGACCTGTCGCATATCTACACTGTGCTGGGAATAACCGGCAAGGCGGATCTTAAGGCCCTTTTCATGGGCTGCAAGTTTGACTGAACCGGTGCGGGGTGCGTGATATTGTTACTATCAACAGTATGTTACTATTGACAGTATTTTTGCTATCGCTATAATTGTAGCAAATGAATCGCAATGAAGCACTGGAAAAGATACTGAACTCATTCACACGGTACTACAATGTCAAAACTTCCGACATTGAGCCTCCTTTTTCTGCAGAAGCCGAATTCCATGCCCACGGTGAAAAGTATCTGCTGGTAAAATCCGCTCACATTGCCGACATCGATTCTAACGAATACGTTTTTTTCGCCGCAGAAGATTCACTTGATGCAGAAAAGCTCTCCAATCTGGACAAAGCTGCATGGGAACGCGGGATTTCAAGGATCAAGCCATATTACGGGCACAGGAATTCAGACGTCGTCCTTTTCATACTTGCGGACAAAGTTTCGGACGATGCATTGAAAGCAGCAAAAAAAATAAGGCACTACAAGTCATATCTCTTCAGCATATACGGATGGAGCCACTACAAGCTTGCAATCTGCGACTGCTCCACTGAAAAATGCACGTTCAACCGCATGGGGAAAGATTTGTCAAAGATTACCGCAAAGCTGTTTGCCTAGCGAGACATCACGGCAAATATGATGTCGGACGAAGTGCTTTTATAATGTGTTTTTTAAGCTTTGATTAGAGGCTTAAAATAGAGCCGTTCGGGAATCCTGATTTTATCCGGGCGGTTTCAATTTATTATTTTCTCTAGGAGGAGAAAAAAATGACAGCATTATTAATCATGCTTGCCGCAATCGCTATCCTTTTCCTGGGATACGTCTTCTACGGAAGATGGCTCTCAAAGCAGTGGGGTATCGATCCAACACGCAAGACTCCGGCAAATGAGACTCCAGACGGAGTTGACTATGTTGAGGCAAAGCCGGCAGTTCTGATGGGACACCACTTTTCTTCAATCGCAGGTGCCGGTCCAATCAACGGTCCAATCCAGGCCGCAGTATTCGGATGGGTTCCGGTATTCCTATGGTGTGTGCTCGGCGGTATCTTCTTTGGTGGACTCCAGGACTATGGCTCTCTTTTTGCCTCTGTCCGCAACGGAGGAAAATCTATCGGTGAAATCATCAAGAAGTCAATGGGAAAGACCGCTAAGAAGCTGTTCATCATTTTTGCGCTTCTGGTCCTTATCCTTGTCATCGCGTCCTTCGTGAACGTCGTTGCAGGAACATTCCTCACCGCAGATGATGCAGTCAAATCAGCAGGAAGCCTTTTCACGACCAGTCCTGATGGAAACCAGTCAACCGCAATGATTTCCGTAATGTTCATCATTCTTGCAGTAGTCTACGGAATCATCACAAACAAGTTCGGAATGAAGACTCTGCCTGCAACAATCATCGGAATCGCCGCAATCGTCGGAATCGTGGTGCTCGGTCTTAACGTCGGTATCGTCGCAAGCCGCACTGCATGGATTGTAATAATCGGTGTATACATAGCCGTGGCCTCGCTGATTCCAGTATGGATAATGCTCCAGCCTCGTGACTATCTTTCATCTTTCCTCCTCTACGGCATGATGCTCATAGCGATTGTCGGAATCATTTTCTCTGCATTCACCGGAAAGACCCGCGGAGTTGAGTTCAATCTTCCGGCATTCACTGGATGGAAGCAGAGCATCGGTACAATGTTCCCGGCACTGTTCATTACGGTCGCATGCGGTGCATGTTCAGGATTCCACTCACTGATTGCATCCGGTACTTCATCAAAGCAGCTTGACAACGAAAAGCATGCACGCGCAATCGGCTACGGCTCAATGCTTATTGAATCCGCACTCGGAATCATCTCCCTGATTGCAATCGGTATGGTTTCAAGCTCCTTCCTCAAGAACGACGGCGGTGCATGGTCATTCGCAGGATCCCCTGCATCAGCATTCGGAGCAGGTATCGCAATCATGTTCGGAAACGCAGGAACGACGGTCAACACAACGATTTCCGCTCTCCTTACTCTTGCGGTTTCAGTGTTCGCACTCACATCGCTTGACTCTGCAACAAGGTTGAGCCGCTTCATGTTCTCTGAACTTTTCCTCAAGGAAGGTGAAAAGTCATGGAAGGATGCAAAGGGAGTCAGAAAGGTTCTTGCAAATCCTCTGTTCGGAACGGCTTTCATGGTCATAATCGGATGTGTTCTCGGCGGATACAAGCTTTCTGCAATCTGGTCTCTCTTCGGCTCCGCAAACCAGCTCCTCGCGGGTATCGCACTTCTTGCGGTCGCGGCTTGGCTTGGTCAGGCAGGAAAGAACAACAAGATGTTCTTCATCCCTATGGTGTTCATGCTTGCAGCAACGCTCACACAGCTTGTCCTTACAATCATCAAGCAGGGAAAGATTGTTTTCGCTCCGGGCGCGGATTGGGGAAACTGGTTCCAGCTTCTCTTTGCAATCGCCATGGCA
Source organism: Treponema sp. (assembly GCA_017424825.1). Taxonomy (GTDB): domain Bacteria; phylum Spirochaetota; class Spirochaetia; order Treponematales; family Treponemataceae; genus Treponema_D. Next base: position 2,813 of record JAFPKH010000346.1, read on the forward strand.
GCACTTGCAGTAATCCTTGTGGTTGAGGGCGTAAAGACGTTCAAAAAGCAGGTGTCAAAGAAATCTGCTTAATAAAATATATGATAAAATAAAAATTTAAAAACAAAAGAAAAAAAGTCCCGTCACGGTTTTTCCATGGCGGGATTTTTGTTTTGGTGGATTCCAGGTTTTAACGATTTTCAAAATCTCTACTTTGCGGTAACTTCCAGCGATGTCCTGAACGGTCTGCTCTCATTTCCGTCTTCGTCAAACACACGGAAAACAAAATTCCACTTGCCCACAGCCTTGAAGCTCACGTCAACACCGTAGATGAATTCCTCCCCGTCAACTTTGTTCAGGTAGATTGTCTGGGTGTCCTCCTCGCTGCCATCATGGCTTCCCGTGACCTCAATTTTTGAGACATCGAATCCAGAATCCCTGACGGCAACAAACATAAACACATGGTCGCCGGACTTGACCTGTTCCAGACGTGACACACGGTTTTCCTCAATCTCCAGCGAAAATCCCGCGTTAAGGATTATGGGAACATTGTCCACCGTGTAGACCTTCCGTCCACCGTCCGATGTCAAACCGGAATTTGATGAACAGGAAAAAGCGAACAGAGAAAGGATTGCAGCGGTCAAAAATGTAAAAAATCTCTTCATAAAAGTCTCCATCTGAAAGTATAGGGCATCTATAAAAACTCGTCAACTTAGAGTATTTGAGCTAAAAAATCCACAGGATCAAAATCAGGTGGCATAAAAAAACAGCCTGTCCCCACCCAACAAGAACAGGCTGCAAACCGTCAAAGGTTATCAGTAAATCGGAAAAGTGCTCCGACCATTTTCCCCTCTGATAGAATTATTTATAGGAATTTATTTTGCAAGAAGACCTTTTGCGGAATCTTTTTTCCATGGATCCGCACGGATGAAAGTTTCTTCCCTGTCGCTTCCAACCGAAACAATTGTCACCGGTGTAGCCGTAAAATCTTCTATAAATTCTATGTAATTCTTTGCGTTCGCCGGAAGATTTTCATAAGACTTGCATTCCCTGAGGGAAGTCTTCCATCCGTTGAACTTTTCAAGAATCGGCTTGGCATTGTTCATGTCGTCCACGTTCGCAGGGAAATCGGTAACGATTTTTCCGTTGATGTCGTAGGCAACGCATGCTTCAATCTGGTCCATCTCGTCATAGATGTCAAGGTGGGTGAGCACCAATCCGTCAAGGCTGTTAACGCGGCATGCATAGCGGAGTGCAACCAAATCAAGGTATCCGCATCTTCTTGGACGGCCTGTAGTGACTCCGAACTCATGTCCTGTGTTGCGGACATATTCACAAAGCTCACCCTCGCTTTCTGCATTGAACTCGGACGGCATTGGACCGTTTCCGACACGGGTTTCATAAGCCTTGAAAACACCGACGATAGTATCAAGGTCATGCGGACCGATTCCGCTTCCGACAGCCGCACCAGCCGCACATGAAGGACCGGAGCTTACATAAGGATAGGTTCCTGAATCAATGTCGAGCATTGCACCCTGGGCACCTTCAAAAAGGATGTTTGAATCGCGGTTTTTCCACATTTCGGCAGTAAGGTCAACCCTCATAGAAAGGAGGCGTTCCTTGTATTTGTCAAGGTATGCCTTGTCTTCACCGGTGTATTCCGAAATCTTTTCTTCCCAATCCAAATCAGCAAGGCGGAGTCCGTCACGGTTTGATTTTTCGCCATAAG
>JAFPKH010000347.1:0-8456 GCA_017424825.1 Treponema sp.
AAACTTGAAATCTCAATGTCAGAATTCGTTTCCCACCGCCAGGAGATAATGGATCTCTCGAAGGTAATCGTATATTCGATTCTTTACAAGCAGTTCGACAGGGAGATTTTCTCATCCCTCATCCAGTGTGACTGCGTGCGCCATTACAACAGGGCGAATCCAGGCCATCTGATCGACGAAAAGACAAGGATTCCTGAAAAGCAGCTCAGGAGCACGCTTGCGCTTAAGGACAACATCATACAGTCAAGCCGCCAGACCATACTTGACCCGGTGTGGAAATCCATCATGGCAAACAAGGAATACACGCCGGAAGAAAAAAACATCTATCTCCTTATGACCGAAAAATTCCTCAACCGCCTGAGCCTCATGAACTGGTACATAATCACGAAATTCTACAAGACCGACGGATTTTCACAGGTGCTGAGCGTAATCCGCAGGCTTCTTGCAAGCTACATGGACAAATCCAAGGTTGCGGAATACATTTCAGTCATGGTCATGGAACTTGCGCTGAACAGCGAAAACACGAACATGCGTAAGGAAGCACGCGCACTGTATCAGGGAATTGACAATTCCGACTCGCTGATCTATGACCCGGAAATACGTCAGAAAATAATCAAGGAACTCGTAAGGAAGCATGAGGTGGTTTTCATTTCATGGAAAATCGGCGGCGGTTCCACGGCAATCGGAAAACAGGGAAGCCTCAACATAACGCTCTACAACAAGGACGATGAATTCCAGGAAGTAAAGGAAAACATAGAAAGCAAGATGTCGGCGGACCTCAACAAGCGTTCGCTGATCGATTTTTACCGCCAGATGCCTGAAGGACAGGAAGGCACGGATCTCGGACTCTATTACCTTTCGTATCTTGACGATGCATGCAAGAAAGTCAACGTCAAGTTCGAGTCATTGGTCAACCAGTTCACTTCAAGCGATCTGACGGTTATAACGCTTAAATTCAATTTCTAGGTGGTTTATGGACAGATTTTTAACTGGATGGGGGGGGAAGGCCCGTATTATGTCTTTCTCATCAATCCTTCTGGTTTTGGTCTGTCTTTTTTCATTTCCGGCATGCTCAAACGTTGATCTGGAGATCGTGGACATCCAGAGCACTCTGATCCTTGACTATCCCACTGACACTTCGCTTCCTATGATGAGGCTCTCGGCGTTCGTACAGACGTCATCAGATGAGCGCAAGGCTGAAAGGATAAGGATACTGCACGAGGAGTCGGGGCTTGAATGGGTGTGCAACAATCCGCGCAGGGTCGGTGAAAGCGATAAATCTGTCTGGGCCGGCTATACGAATTTCGTTCCGGCTACAGGATCCGTTTTTCCCCAGGGTAAATATGCTTTGTACTACACTGACATGAACGGAGATGAAGTCAGCTTCAAATTCACGATTTCATACCCGGAGTCTCTTTCTTCAACCACGGCCGACCTTTTGAAATCATCAGTTAAAAACATGGAAGAAGTCATTGCACTCTACGACAAGGACGGGGATCTCATTTTCTTCGGTCCGCGCGCTGAAAACTGGATCACTGACGGCGATATCAAGAACAGCTATGGACTTGCTCAAAAAATTCGGTTATGCTACAAACTTAATGGCGGTGCTGTAGTCTGCATGCTTCCGCCTAAAGATTTTTAGTAAAACAAAGGGGAAAATATTGAGCGACATTGCGAACATCACGGAAACAATCAGCGAAGGTGATTCACAGGACGGTCCTTCGTCATCGGATGAATCGAACAATCATTACAGACCGATAAAGACATTCGTCATAAGGGCAGGACGCATGACGGACAACGAAAGACGCTGCTATTCGGAGCTTAGTCCGGTTTTCTGCCTGCCGTTCGAGCACAAGACGTTGAATTACACGGAAATTTTCAACAACACCAATCCAGTTGTAGTGGAAATAGGTTTCGGCATGGGTCAGGCAACCGCAGAGATAGCTTCATCCCATCCTGATTTGAACTACCTAGGCCTTGAAGTGCATAAGCCGGGCGTGGGACGTCTTCTTGGTGAAATAAAGAAACGCTCGCTCAGGAACATATATATCATGGAGCATGATGCATTGGAAGTCCTTGAAACGATGGTCCCGGATGATTCCGTAGAAGGATTCCACGTGTTTTTCCCGGATCCATGGCCGAAAAAAAAGCACCACAAACGGCGCATGATGCAGAGACCCAGGACGAACCTTCTTGAACAAAAGCTCACTCCAGGCGGATACATCTATTTTGCAACCGACATCCAGGATTATGCTGAACAGGCGCTTGAAGAGCTTTCTGCAACTGAGGGGCTTAAAAACCGCTATGACGGATTTGCACCGCATCAGGAATGGAGGCCGAGGACAAAATTCGAGCAGAAGGGAATCGATGCCGGCAGGGAAATCTTCGAGCTGATATTTGAAAAAATTGAGGACTAAAATGGATCTTTTTGATATAGATGAAGCCCAAAGCCTCAGCGACAAAAAAATCAGGATCGCGGAGCTTGAAAGGCTCATAAAAAAATATCAGGATTCCTATTACAACGGTGAAGCCGAGATAGAGGATTCTGAATTCGACCGTCTCTGGGATGAGCTTAAATCCCTTGATCCGGGAAACGCAATACTCCACAAAGTCGGATCGGATTCGGGAAATTTCACAAAACTTGCGCACGTGATGCCCATGGGAAGCCAGGAAAAAGCAGCTGACCCGGAGCAGTTCCTCAGCTGGTGCAAAAACCATGATTATCCTGAATATCTGGTTGAATTCAAGCTTGACGGTGCGAGCCTGGAGCTTCAGTATTCTGACGGAAAGCTTTTGCATGCAGTTACGCGCGGTGACGGAAGCATCGGAGACGAAATAACCGCAAATGCAGTGAAGATGCAGGGTGTCATGAAAAATCTCCCGTCTGATTTTACCGGGGGAGTGCGCGGCGAAGTCATAATGACGCACAAAGTCCACAAAGAGCTTTTTTCATCAAAGGCAAACTGCCGCAATGCAGCAAACGGACTCATGAAGCGCAAAGACGGATCAGGAAGCGAATATCTTTCGTTCATAGCCTATGACGTGTGGGCAACGGACGGAAATCAGCCTTTTACAGACGAAGAGGACAAGCTCAGGTGGCTTGAAAAAAACGGATTTTCACCTGTCGTCCTCCATGTGGCCGGATCTCCTGAAGAAGTCATAGAATACCGTTCAAAAATCATGGAGATGAGGAAAGAACTTGACTATGACATCGACGGGCTTGTTGTCAAAGAAAGAAAAGTTGACCATGCCGATGCAAGCCGTGACAGACCGGACAGGCAGATTGCATTCAAATTCAGCCTTGAGGAAGCTGTTTCAGTCGTAAGGTCGGTGGAATGGAACGAAACCGGAGCCACTTATACGCCGGTAGCCGTTTTTGATCCCGTTGACCTGAACGGAACTACGGTACAGAGGGCAAGCCTTGCAAACCCGAACATAATCAGATCGCTCGGACTGAAAATAGGAAGCCATGTGGTCGTGGTAAAGCGCGGAGAAATCATACCGAAAATCGAAAGCTCCTTCATTCCTGACGGCGACACTGAAAATCTTTCGGAAATCGTGCAGCCTGAAAAATGCTCCGTATGCGGATCTTCCCTGGTTGACGAAGGAACGAGGCTCTATTGCCCGAACCGCACATGCCCGAAAAAAATCCTGCATCAGCTTTTGAAATGGACGGCCGTTCTGGACATAAGGGATCTGGGTGAAACTTTGGTCACGGCACTTTTCAAAAAAGGCGACGTAAAATCAATAAGCGACCTCTACTCTCTTGACGAAAAGACGCTCGTGCCTTATTTTTTGAACGAAGAAAGCATACAGCAGGAAAAAAAATCTCTCGGCGCTCAGAAAGTCTTTGCATCGATACAGGCGCACAGAAACGTTTCGCTTTCAAAATTCATAGCCGGGTTCGACATCGAGGGAATCGGTGAGACCGTTGTTGACAAGCTTGTTCAGGCCGGATACAACACCCTTGAAAAGCTTCTTTCAGCCGGAAAGGATCAGATTGCGTCGGTATACGGCTTCGCTGAAATCATGGCGGAAACTCTGGTCAAGGGGCTGGGCGAAAACAGGCAGGAAATGGAAGCTCTCGTCAAAAACGGAACCATAATCCTGAAAAACGAAACAGGCGGAATACTTGAAGGAAAATCCTTCTGCTTTACGGGCGAGCTTACCGAAATGAAACGTGCGGACGCTCAGAATCTTGTCAAGGAAAACGGCGGATCCGTGAAATCTTCCGTGGTCAAGGGGCTTTCATATCTTGTCACGAACGATGTGTCAAGCGGCTCTGCAAAAAACGTCAAGGCGGCGGAACTTGGAATTCCCGTGATCAACGAAAAAGAATTCCTTGCATTGCTTGGCAGATGAGCAGATTTTTTTACAAAACTGATTTTTATTGAATATTATTATAGAGAGCCTCTAAAACTTTTTCTTTTAGCGGTTCCTATGGATTAAAACTATTGCTTCGTGCAGCATGACTTAAATTTTTAATAAAGGAAACTACATTGCCGGACTGGAATAAAAAACAGATTGAAAAAGAAACCGTGGCTTCCTTGGTTTCAAAATACAAGATGGAGCCTCTGGTTGCAAGCATATTCGCACGCAGGGGAATTACGGACGGAAAGCAGATCCTGTATTTCATGGAAACTGACATGAGGTTCCAGCACAGCCCCTTTTCATTTTCTGCAATGGAAGATGCGGTTGACCGTATACTTCAGGCACAGGAAGAGAACGAAAAAGTGCTGATTTTCGGTGACCGTGACGTTGACGGGGTGACCGCTACGACCATCCTCTATGACTGCCTCAAGGAGCTTGGGATAGACGTTTCATACAGGCTTCCTGTCGGTGATGACGCATATGGCCTTACGATGTCCGCCGTGGATGATTTTTCAAAGGAATACGGATCGCTCATAATAACCGTTGACTGCGGAATCTCAAACAATGCCGAAATCGCACATGCATCGGAGCTGGGAATGGACGTCATAGTGCTTGACCATCACAACTGCCCGGATGCGCTTCCTGAACATGCGGTCATAATCGATCCTAAGCTTTCTGATTCAGGCTATCCTTTTCAGGACATATCGGGAGCCGCGGTGGTGTTCAAGACCGTTTCAGCCGTAAGATTCAGCAAAAGCCCTTGGTACAAGCAGGAAGTCTGCCTTTTGAACGCAAGGGAAAGCGATGAAGGCACTGTCGTCGAATGCCTGAAGCTGAGGAACCTTGTTCCGGTTGACAGAAAGGTTGACGTCATAAAGCCGGGTGAGGCGCGCATAATGGACACATGGATCCCGTCATATCTCCAGGGGCAGCAGATACTTGTCTGGGACTCATCATACGTGCTGGGGCTGCTTCTTGAAACGTTCGGTTCCGGGGTGGAATTCAACTGCCTTGACATAAGGCCTGAAGTCGCGAAGATGATGCCTAAAATTGCAGGGCTTCCTCTCAGGGACGTGAAGATGCTTTCCAAGATCGCTCTCTACGGGAATCATGAGCCGACCGAAATAGGCGGTTTTTACAATATATACGTTTCTTACGTCAAAGAATGTAACAAAAGGCAGTTTCCGGATTTTGTAAAGAGAGAGGAAATGGATCTGGAGCTTGTTGCACTTGCAGCCCTTGCAGACATAATGCCCATGCAGGATGAAAACAGGATTTTCGTGAGCCGTGCGCTTTCTTCCATAAATGCAGGACGCATAAGACCGGGTCTTTTGGAACTAATGTCGAAGGTCAATCTGCTGGGAAAAAGGGTTACTTCCACTGACCTAAGCTGGATAATAGTGGCCAACCTGAATGCTGCAGGAAGGCTCGGACGTTCTGATTTGGCGGCTGAACTTTTCATTTCCAAAGACGGTGCCAGAAGGGAAGCCGTGGCTGATGAAATCAACAGGCTCAACGTGCAGAGAAAGCAGCTTTGTGCCGACGGAATGAATTTCTGCGCGATACAGGCAAAGGCATCCGTTGACCTTCATTCGGGCAATCTCTGCGTGGTTCTTGATGACAGGATAAACCGCGGTGTTTGCGGAATAATAGCGGGAAGGCTTGTCGGAATCTATGACGTTCCTGCTGTCGTTGCGACCGTTTCTGGTGAAGTAGTCATCGGCTCCATGCGCACGTGCAGGGGAATAAAGGCGACTGAATTCCTGGATTCCATGAAAGATCTTTTCATAAGCTACGGAGGTCACGATGCAGCGGCAGGGTTCAGTCTGAAAAAAGAAAACCTTGACCAGTTCAAGAGCAGGATCCTTGAAATATCTAAGTCGCTTGATCTTGAAAAGCCTTCGTCCGGGGAATATTCCGTTGATGCCGAGATACCGTGCGAATACATGACGCCGCATCTTCTGGACATAGAGGACATATTCGAGCCGTTCGGTGAATCAAACCAGCAGCTGCTTTTCATGGCAAAAAATCTTCCCGTGTCCGACGCGATGGTGATGGGAAAAGGTGAAAAGACCCACCTGAAGATTATCGTGAATCCGGGAAAGTACAAGTGGCCGTGCCTTTTCTGGAATGAGGGCGAAAGGTTCAGGCGTGACTTCAACATAGGAGATTCCGTGGACATACTTTTCCATGTGGAAAGAAACGTTTTCAACGGAATGGAAACACCGCAGATTGTATTGAAGGACATGAGGCAGTCCAAAAAAGCCTGATATAAAATTGGAGGAGACGTTATGTTTTTTAAGAAAATTCCATTGCTGCTGATTCTATCGCTTGGTTGTGCAGGTCTTTTTGCCGCGACGCAATCCTACACGGAAAAAGGTTACGACATAAAGATCCATTACAACGACACTGCATGCCCCGGTGATGCCGTGTTCGTCCGTCTTGAAGTGAATGCACCTGTACCAGACGGAAAGGATAAGGGGCTTCTGACTCTCTACGTAAACGGAAAAGCATCCAGAAAAGCTGCGTTCTACAGCCTTGAAAAAACGGATGGAAAGAATTCGCTTCTTGCAGGAATCCCGCTTTCAACATGGTGGACGCCGGAAGTGAGCTTCCATCTGAACGTTTCATATACCGCAGCCGGAAAACCGAACGCTGGGATAGATCTTCCCTTCAAGCTTAAGGACAAGAAATTCGAAAGTGAAACAATAGCCCTGAATCAGTCAAACACAAGCATAGTAACGAACACATCAAAGGAGAAAAAGCAGCAGTCGGACAAGCTTGCGGAAATAATCTGGAAAATCAATTCTGATGCGGTGTATCAGGCAGCGGCATTTACTCCTCCGACCGAATCAAAAAGATTCACGTCATATTTCGGGGACCGCCGTGTTTATGCATACAGCACTGGTGGAAGCTCCACAAGCGAGCATTACGGAAACGACTACGGCATTCCGACTGGTAGCTCGGTCAAAGCATGTGCCGCAGGAAAGGTTGTTCTTGCCGCCTGGAGAATTTCCACGGGGTACAGCGTTGTAATCGAACATCTTCCGGGACTCTACAGCCTTTACTATCACATGAGCGAACTAAAGTGCAAGGAAGGGGACATCGTGAAAGTCGGCGACGAGATAGGAAAAAGCGGTGCTACGGGGCTTGCCACCGGACCACACCTTCACTGGGAGATGCGCTTGAACGGTTACGCAGTGGATCCGATTTTCTTTACCGGAAATTTTGCGTCCGAGAATTAAGTGGTCTTAGGTTGACTGTAATTGAAAGCTCTGCGATTGGCGCGGAGCTATCTGCATAATACACCTCGGTTTCTACAATGTCATATCATTTTTTGATACATACTATCAAAAAATGATGGCACGCGGATTCGACACTTTCATCATGGGCTGCACCGAGATTCCGCTTGCGATGGGCCGCCTCCGTCTTCCCGTCACACTGATTGACCCGGCGAAAATTCTAGCCCACGCGCTCATAAAGGCGGTCTGCCCGGAGAAGCTGAGGAAGGGGTAGTGGAATGGTGTTTTTAGTTAGGCGCAAAATGTGCGGAACCTTCATCGGAATAGATTGCGATGTCTCGTACTTTTTTTGAATATGGGTTGAATCTGTTTCCCTTTTTATCTGAAAATGCACCTAAGCCAACTGTATAGACTCCGGCTGATAATAGATTAACTTCATAGTTGTACTCTCTGTCGTTCATTCTTATTCTGACATTATGCAATGTCTTTGTTGTCGTTATTTGCAATTGTACGTTAGATAGTGACAAAGAAACGTATCTGCTTAAGTCTGAGGAGCTTATTGAACTGGATGTTCCTCCAGATTTTTTTCCTGCTATGCAAGTATATGCGAAAATACCGGCTATTACGACAATAACCGCAAAAATTATCGGCATCGGTGATTTCTTTTGTTTTACGCGTGGAGTGTAAGAGACTCTTGGCTTCTCTTCTTCATCGTAAGCGGCATATGGATTCAGTACTGAACCTCCATAAGACCTTGATGCTGATGAGGATGATTTTTCTTCGACCAGATTGCTGTTGCAGTTCCAGCATAGCGTTGACTCCTCTGAAACTATCGCATGGCAT
>JAFPKH010000348.1:0-3193 GCA_017424825.1 Treponema sp.
CAAAAATGCATCCCAAAATCAGTATGCCGATTGCCACCGGGTAGATTATGTGTAGATTTTCTATTGTAATAAAAAGTATGCTGCTTATGATTGCAATTAAAAATAGAATCAAGATAAAAATATTTTTGCCTTTCAGCTCGATTAAAAAGAATGCCAAGAAGAATGCAAATCCGATTGAGGCCGAAATATAGCCTAGTCTGGAAAAAAACTTTGTGTCGCCCAGTGTACCGTAAAAAAAAGTGTGCCCTATGCCTGTCATGTTGATTATGTAGATTGCAAGGCTCAGCGTTGTAGCAATCAAACAGAGCAGACGGTTAGAGCGCGTAAAAATCCAAGCAAAAAAAAGTGCGGCTGCAATCAATCCCATCACTGTGAGCAGCACAGCATAGATGATTGAAAAAAATATTGTCTGCCGGATAAAATCTGCTCGCGAAAAGAATCGTAGTGAAAGAGCGATTGAATCAAAACTTTGGACACAAATAAAAATAGGGGAGTCTCCGTTTATTTCTGAAATATCCAGAGCGTCCCGCCAGATTCCGCTGGTGTGTGCAAGTCCTAAAACCCTTCGGCCGGCTTTGTCCAAAATCCTGAAACCATTTTTTGTTTCACCCCAAAGTTCTGCACTGTCAACAAATTCGGGACCTAAATCCAAAATGATTTTTTCACGATTTTTTGGAGGGGCGATTTTTATCCAGATCTGTCCGGAAACAAATCCCGGAGAGACCCTATGGTCTTCTGTAGTCTGGAACTCATTTTCCGAAAGATTTTTTATATCTGCTGCACCAAAGCTTTTTGTGGGGTCGGGCAAAATAGAAACATTTTCGACCGTTTCAACAGGAACAGGCATGCCGGTTGCAAAAAGAAAAACAATTGTGCAGACCAAAAAAGTTATTCCTGCGTTGATTATGGGATGACCTTTTAATTTGTGTATAATACGGGGGGGGGCAAAGCGTTATTTTATTCGAGCGGAGGGTTTAATACCCCGCCCCTCTGGGGCGAAACAAGGGGTATTAAATCCGACTGCAATACCTTATGAGAACACCATACCGTGCCACAAGGTGGCGTATTGCTCTGCGGCGGGGTTGGTGATTTTTCCTGCATAGATGGAGAGAACCGACTGCCAATGCTTATATTTCTAGGTGTTAACTACCGATAGTTAGCTGCTCTCCATCTGTTCTACGCAGTGAAAATGGTAAAATCTGCCTTATTTCAAGAATTTTTTTATAAAATCCAGATTGACTTTATGCGGTGAATATCTGTATTTAAGTTCTTTGTTTGCCGGTTGAAATAGTATTGATTTTTCATGCGAGAATGTTTTGAATCCGTATTCGCCGTGATAATTTCCCATGCCGCTTTCTCCGATTCCACCAAATGGAAGGCCTTTTACGCAAAGATGATTTATCACATCGTTCAAGCAGCCTCCGCCGAAGCGTAAAGAACCGAATACTTTTTTCTGAATCTTTTTGTTTTTGGTAAAAAGATACAACGCCAGGGGAGTTGGCCTTGAATATACAAAATCAATTGCATCGTTTATGTTTTCGTAGGAAATCACAGGCAGCAAAGGTCCGAAGATTTCTTCTTTCATTGCCGGATGATTCTGTGCCTCATTTCCGTCCAATGCACCCAAATCCAAAATTACGGGAGCCATTTTGTTTGTGGTCGTATCGACTTTTGCTTCCGGAACCATTGAATAAAGGCGCGTGAAATGTCTTGAATTCACGATTTTCGGATATTCAGGATTTGACAGGATGTCCTCTCCGTATTGCACTTCAATTTCTTCATAAAGCGTTTTGATCAAGGAATCTTTTATTGAGTTGTGGACGAGGATATAATCCGGGGCGACACATGTTTGACCGGCATTCAAAAGTTTTCCCCAGATGATCCGTTTTGCGGTCTGAGAAATATTTGCACTTTCTTCTATTATACAAGGGCTTTTTCCACCAAGCTCAAGGCATACCGGCGTAAGGAATTTTGATGCGCTTTCCATAATCTGCCGGCCGACTTTTGGACTTCCGGTAAAAAATATGAAATCAAAATGCTCGTGCATAAGAATCTGGTTCTGCTGATATCCAGGTTCGACATAAAGCACATGTTCCGGTGGGAAAACTTCCTGTATTATTGATTTTATGACTTCGTTTGTTGCCGGACTGTATTCTGAGCATTTCAGGACGACCGTATTTCCGCTTGCAATTGCTGAAACAAGGGGCTGCATCGCAAGTACGAACGGATAGTTCCATGGGGCGATAATCAAAACTGTTCCGAACGGTTCTAAGATGACCTTTCCTTTTCCTGGGCGTGACAGAATGTCCGAAGCTTTTTTTGCTTTTGCCCATTTTTTGAGGTTCTTTTTTGTCACGGTAATTTCATGCAGCGCAAATCCTTCTTCGGTGACATAAGCTTCAAATTCTGATTTCGCCAAATCTGAATTCAATGCCTGCATAATCTGCGCTTCGTGATTTTTTATGGAAGCATACAGGGCTTTCAGTTGATTGAGCCGCCACTTTATTGATTTTGTAGTATTTGTTTTGAAAAACTGCTTTTGAGCTTCAATCTGGGCGTGAATAGTTTCTTTGAGCTGGTCTGACTGAACCTCAATGCTTGGTGTCTGTGAATCTTCGGCTTTTTTTTCTGTTTTCTTTGCCATAAAAAATCCTTAAATGTTTTTCAGGGTGGAAAGGTAATCATTCAGATATCCTTTGTTTATAAATTCGGTCATAGCTGCTTGTTCTAATAGCGAAACCGGGCAACTGAAACTGTCATATTTTTGCTGGAAATCTGCCAGAATAGCTTTAGGTAAAACGGCGAAGGAAAGTTTCATTCCCAGCGGCAAAAGATTTTCAAAGCTGTTTATATAGATTACTTTATCATTTGCATCAAGACTTTTGAAGCGGACAAGCGAATTTTTGTTCAAAAAACTTTCCGTGTCATATTCGATTATGTATCTGTATGAAGCCTGGTTTGCCCAAGCAAGAATCAATCTATAATATTCATCTGGATCGCTGACGGAAAATTCTGGGCTGTCACCTGGAATCGTAAAAATGGATGTTGCTCCTGATGTTATCAAAAAATCTGAATCAAGGCCGAATTCGTTTACAGGAACTTCTTTTATCGGCAGATTTGACACTGAAAATATTTTTTTTGTCTGTGCATCTGTATCCTCTGCAATTGCTGCAATTGCTTTGACAGTCGTAAG
>JAFPKH010000349.1:0-8364 GCA_017424825.1 Treponema sp.
ATGGAAGATGGGAATGGGCCGGAGTGTATTTTGGTGACAAGCTGTAGATTTTTTTAATGAAAGGAGGTAAATAAGCAATGAGCATTTTCAGATCTGCACCGTGCGCCTCCAAAAAAATTGCAGCTTTATTTACATTAATATTGATTGTTTCAACCGCTCATGCGGCAGGAAACACACAGACAAAATCAACAAACACAAAAAAGAACAAATCAAAAACGGAACAAACCGTGCCTGCACCAAGATTCGATTCATCATATACCGATGCAGAGGAAAACACGCTTGAAGATGAAATAAGGGATACGTCCATACCGGAGCAAAAACCCATTTCCATGAACGGCGAGGAAGTCGAAGAAGAAGACATTCCCTACATGCAGATAAGCGGCCCCGCAAAAAACAGCCTTGATCTACCGGAACAGCAGAACGGCTATGTACATGTTGATGTCGGGATTCCTGGACTTGAAAAAGAACTTACGCAAAAATACATAAAATACTACCAAGGAAGCGAAGGACGCAAAATCCTTGCAAAAGCACTGAAAAATTCAGTTCCCTACAGACCATACGTAATTCAGTCGCTCGAAAAGAACAATCTGCCTTTGTACCTTCAATATCTTCCTATTATTGAATCAGATTACAAGCCGGCGGCAGTTTCAAGATCAGGGGCAACCGGAATATGGCAGTTCATGGCAAACAGCATGGCTCCACTCATGAAAAAAAACAAATGGGCTGACGACCGACGGGATCCTTGGCATTCAACCGATGCCGCAATGCTCAAATTCAAGGACAACTACAATTTCTTCCATGACTGGTCTCTTGCAATCGCTGCATACAACTGCGGTGCCGGTGCACTCCTGCGCCTTGTCAAAGCAAATCCGGGGCTGGACTACTGGGGTTTCTGCGAAAAAAAGCTTCTTAAAAACGAAACCATAAATTATCTTCCGAAACTGATTGCCGTAGCAGAAATAGTGGAAAATGCCGGATACTACGGGCTTGATGACATAAAAGAAGCCGCAGTGCTGAAAGATTCCGGTTCAATTGAAGAATATGACTACATACAGACAAAAACGATGCTCACGTTCGCACAACTTTCCGCTGCAACCGGACTTCCGAAAGAAACCTTGAAGCAGCTGAATCTGGCCCTGCTCGGTGACTGCACTCCATTCGGTGAGCTTTACAATCTGAGGCTTCCAAAAGGATATGCCGACAATCTCAAGGAAGGGCTTAAAAAAATAGGCCTTTCAACCGAAAGTCAGATTCACACGGTCGAAAAAGGCGACACGCTATGGGCTTTGTCAAGAAAATATGAAGTTACGGTTTCCCAGCTCTGCCTTGCAAACGGAAGGGACGAAAAACAAACTTTAAGGATAGGGGAACAGCTTGTCGTGCCGATATTCTAAGTAACAAAAGTGGATTAATGTTTGTTATTAGAGGGGAACCGATGAAATACGGGAATATAATGGGAGAATTTCATGAAAATAAAAAAAATCAATAAGAGCGCTTTTTTACTTACGGCAGGATTGATTCTGTCCGCTGCCGGGCTTTTTGCACAGAATGACGGAAGCTACCGCCAGTATCTGCTTGAAGGCTACACTTACGATGAAATAGAAAACGCTGAGCAGGCCGCCGCCGCAAGTGCCGATGTAGAAAGCAAAAAATCAATCATGTCTTCCACATCAAAAGTTGACTGGTCAAAATCAACGCTTACATCCGACATAACATTAGACACGGTAAAAGCCGGAATTCCAATGCCGAGCGGAAAAGCAGTTTCAATGAACCACATACAGATGGAGCTTCCGATACTTATAAAAGACCCTCTTCTCTCGCTCTATGCCGATGACACGCGCACTCTCGGAGATTTGGTTCTTGAAGGGAACCTCACGCTTGACGCACTGACCAGAATAATCGACGGCAGCAAAAAGACTCCGCCTTATTTTATGAACGCAAGCAACTCGCTCAAAACAACGAACACAATCGACCTGCATGAAATCGGATCTCTTTTGGTCAAGCACCGCACTCCGTATGTCCAGGACAAGCCGATCGAAAGGATTTCATCAAGGGCATACACAGGAATAGTGATAGATGCACGCGGAAAGATTCCGGTACAGGGCGAGCATGTAAAATCAGAAGTATATCCGTGTCTTTTCCCGAAAATCTGGAACGAGGACATGGACTTGATTTACGAACGCAACATGGTTCTGCCGGAAATAGCAAAGCAAAAGGGTATCGTCGATTATCTCCCGGGACAGGGAAGCAACAAAAAGAGCGAAAGAGCCGGCAATGACCCGCTTTGGATAACCGCACGCAAAGTATACGGCGTAAACCGCTGTGATCCGGTCATTTCAAAGGAAGATTACCTCAGAATAACGACGGTTCCTGCAAACCTTGAGCTTTTGAAACAGGGAAAAGTCGTAATCCTCCTTGATTCAGATCAGCTTACCGGTCCTGTATCAAGCCCGCGAAAAGACATACGCTACTATCTTGAGACAGGAAAACTCAAGCAGCACATAGAGCAAAAGGAAATCCCGGATTTGGTTCCTGAGGAGCATGAAGGAGGTTTCGTCCTAAGGATGGAAAATCTCCGCTTCATAGCCGATTCCGCAGAACTTTTGCCGGAAGAAAAGCACAGGGTTGCAGAAATAGCGGCTGAGCTTAAATCAATAATCGCAAAGGGAAAATACACGATCCGGGTAAACGGACACACTGCAGACGTAAACAAGCCGTCGGGCCAGCAGACTTTGAGCATACAGCGCGCAGAAGCAATCAAAAACGCACTGGTCGCGGAAGGATTGTCAGAAAGCATATTCACATGCTACGGATACGGTGGAACCATGCCGATCGCCGACAACTCCACTGCATCAGGCCGGGCACAGAACAGGCGCGTAGAAATAGAAATAACGCCGCAGGGAACTGAAATCCAGAGACGCTGACCAACGCATAAAAACAACGAACGGGCTGTCCCATACCAGGACGGCTCTTTTTTTTTGCCCCAATGCCCCTAAAATCCGCGGATATTACCTTTTTATGACTCTTTTCCGGCCGCTTGTGACTCTTTATGACCTAGCCAACCCGGAACATACGGCAGATAATTGCACCAGAACCCAAAAATCTGGAGGTCATTATGAAAAGCGTAAAAAAATTTTTATTGGTTGCAATCTTGGCTGTCATAGGAACAGGCTTTGGATTTTCGCAGGAACAGGAACAAAATGAAAGGATCCGTTTTGAGCTTAATGTCGCGGACACATATTTTTTGGGATTGTCCGGTCACGGCAACACGGTTGACTTGGGATTTGAAATCACTACGCACAACAACAGGCTCGGCGCAAGGTTCGGTGTCATGCTGCGTACAACAGACAATGACTGGCAAATGAAAGAAAGCGATGAATATGAAATCAAGCTTTTCCCATATGCCGGAATCAGCTTTTTCAACGGATGCTTTATGGTGGGCATGATTCCTTATTTCAATGAAGAAGATCAGCTTAATGCATGGCTTCCGTACTGCGGATTCAACTGGGACTTCGACATAATCCCCATAAAACCCGGATCAGGCAAAAGCATAGCCCTGCGCATAGGAACGGATGCATATTTCGACATGGTGGAACCGACAAAAGATCCAGTGTTCAACTTTTTCACGTCGCTCATCTACATGGCAGTGCCGAAAGTCTACCTGGGCGTAAACTGCAAGTTCGGCTGCGGATGGTAGGACATGGTTTTCCATTGCAGAATCCCTGAAAAAACTGAAATTTGAGGTTTTAGAGATTCTCATAACATTTTTTTCTACAAAATTCCTATGGCATAAAACACAAAAAAATAGTATATTGAGCCGATTTCAGAAACCAAGCGTTTTTGGAATCGGTTTTTAATTTAACAAGGATGGGGAACTATGAAAAAAATGTCACTTATCGCAGCGGCTGTCATTGCAGGTGCCATGGCATTCACAGGATGCGCAAAAAAGAATGACGGAAAGATTTCTATCGGTGTAATTCAGCTTGTCGAGCACATTGCATTGGATGCCAACTACCAGGGATTTGTGGACGGCCTCAAAGAAGCAGGCTATGTTGACGGAGAGAACATCACGATCGATTATCAGAACGCTCAGGGCGAGCAGGCAAACTGCACCACTATCGCCGACAAATTCGTGAGCGACAAAAAAGACCTGATTTTCGCAATCGCAACACCGGCAGCACAGGCAATCGCAGCAAAGACGGAATCAATTCCAGTGCTCATTTCTTCTGTAACTGATCCGCAGTCAGCAGGTCTTGCAGATACAAATGAAAAACCTGGACACAACATCACGGGAACATCCGATCTTACCCCTTGTGCCGCACAGATTGATCTTATCAAATCAATTTTCCCGAACGCAAAGAAAGTCGGTATGCTTTTCTGCTCAGCAGAAGACAACTCACGCTTCCAGATTGACCTTGCAGAAGCTGAATGCAAGAAAATCGGACTTGAATATGAAGAGTTCACGGTTTCAAACCAGAATGAAGTCATGACGGTCGTTCAGAGCATGGTCGGAAAAGTCGATGCAATCTACGCACCGACAGACAACATGATCGCAGCAACGATGGGCGTGGTAAGCGAAGTTGCAACAGGCGCAAAACTCCCTGTAATCTGCGGTGAAGACGGAATGGTTCAGTCAGGCGGACTTGCAACATACGGTCTCAATTACTACCAGCTCGGAAAGCAGACTGCAGCAATGGCCGTTGAAATCCTCAAGAACGGAAAGAACCCTGCTGAAATGCCTATCCAGTACCTTGAAACATGTGACTTCTCATACAACAAGGAAACAGCTGATCTTATCGGCGTAGACCTTTCAAAGTTCAACTGACAGCATTTTTTCAAGCAAATCTACCGGCCCTTCCAGATTTTGGAGGGGCTTTTTTATCGGCAACCTTGACAGCTCTATTGCCTAGATTCAAAGAATTTCATATAGTTTAGTGATTATGGCAAACGGAAATTTCATCCAGAACATTTTTTCACAACTCTTCGGCGGCAATGACCCGGAAGCAATCAAAAGACGCCGGCTAAAGAATATCGCAAAAGATTATTCGCGGACTAAAAACCATTTTTACAAATATAACGGAAACATAGCCAATCCTGCGATGGCGAAATTCTTCTACGAGATTTACAACACGATAGGCGCAGCACAGGCAATGCTCACGACGGCAACTCCGAACATACTTAAGACCATGGTTTTGAACAACGCAATTTCAGACCATGCAAAGGAACTTCTGGAAGAGCTGACGGAAGAAAACCTGAAGAAAAAGGCAGCCACAGTGCCGATGAAAGAGCTTACGAAGCAGGTTAAGGACACACTCAATTCTTTCATGGCTGAATTTGACGGCGTGAAGATAAAGGCAACCGACGACCTCTACAGCAACATACTTATGTTCGACAGCTTCTGCAAGTACGATTTTTATTTCCTGCTCAAAAAATTCGACAAGAGCCTGAAGGAAAGGAAATTCGATTCGCAGCCTCATTTTGAAGCGGTGTCCGGCACTTATGTTTCTGAAGACCTGAAGAATTTCATGGCAGTTGCATGGGTTCTCCCCCTTGATTTTGCGGCATGGGAAGACGTTCTCGCACTTTTGAAATCAAGGAGCACGGGCGGAATCGACGTGGTTGTTCCTGCAGCATGGAAAAAAGCCCTCGGAAAAATACGCTCAATCCGCGGCGGACGTATTTTTGAAATGATCGTCCAGCTGATTACGGAAGATCCGACATACAAAGAAATTTTCCGCCCTGAAGAACATCACATAATGGCCGAATATCTCCAGCAGATAAGGACGACCGTTGAAGACATAATGGGCAGGATAAAAGAAGCCCAGACAACGGGAAAAATAGACAACCTCGTAATGCAGGTTTTCGGCGACGAGCCTGTGGGTGAGCTGAAAAACTACAACGAAGAATGGAGCGCGCCTTTCGAGAAAAAAGGATTCGACGGATTCTTGTACTGCAATCCTCTCCGCTATCTGAGAAATTTCCTGATGAATTTCACCAAAAAAGATTTGATGGAACTTGCTGATATCATACTTGTCCGTGCAGAATGGACAGACCAGCACAATGCAGAGCCGATGAGCAACGCCTATCACTCGCTTTTGGACATTGCACAGCAGATAAATGATTTCGACGAGCAGATTTCAGAATCAGGGCCTCTTGGTCTTAAGCTCAAGACTTATCTTCCGAGAGCGGAACGCGACAAAGATGCACGCGGAATCATCAAGAACCTTCTGGGCGACGCAAACGACAAGGCGGCTTCATTCATACTTGAATCGTCAAAGAATTTCGTTACATTCGACCGCAACCTGAAGCTTGCCCTTGAAGATTTCGCCAAGGCACCGCGCAGTGAGCTGATCATGAACTGGAAGGACCTCGACCACTTTGCCGAAGGAAAACTTAAGCAGATGGCCGTCGATGCATACAAGAGAATCTTCAATTTCGTCGGCCTGATGCAGAATTTCCAGGTCAGCGTGAACGAAAAGAACGGTCCCCGCCTGTAAAAAACAAAAGGGAAGAGAAACAACGGCAATGTCCAAGCTTTTCTTCCCTGCATTAAAATCTTCTGTACACTAAAGTTTCCCGGCTTCCGTATTCCTTTTTAATTGAATTTCTGCTATAATTTTCCCATTATGTTTTTAAGTATCGCTTCTTTTTCAAGTGCCATGCTTGGTGGCGTTTCTCAGGGAATACTCTGGGGAATCATGGCTTTGGGTGTCTACATTACGTTTAAAATTTTGGATTTCGCCGACATGACCGTTGACGGAAGTTTTGCATTGGGCGGCTGTACATGCGCCATTTTGATCACACAGGGCTGGAATCCACTTCTCTGTCTTTTGATTTCATTTTTGGCAGGAATGGCGGCAGGACTTTTGACCGGCGTGCTCCACACAAAACTCAAGATCCCTGGAATCCTCGCAGGAATCCTCATGATGCTCGCTCTCTACTCAATCAACCTTCACATAATGGGCGGCCCAAACAGACCTCTGGTCAGAACTGACGTAACCATCATGAACCAGATCAACGATGCTTTCAATCTGAAAAATCTGTTCAGCGACAACGCCACTTCGGTTTCAAGCCTCATCACAGGTATTTTGTTCAGCGTGGTCATAATAGCGGCGCTCTACTGGTTCTTCGGAACGGAGCTTGGAAGCGCAATCCGTGCAACCGGCGACAATGAAAAAATGGCACGCGCACAGGGAGTGAACACCGACAGCATGAAGATTCTGGCACTCATGCTCGCAAACGGACTTGTGGCACTTTCAGGAGGCCTTGTCTGTCAGCAGCAGAGGTTCGGCGACGTAAGCATGGGTATAGGTGCAATCGTCATCGGACTTGCGTCAATCATCATAGGCGAAGTGATTTTCGGATACAGGTTCAAATTCTGGTACTACCTGATGGGCGTTCTCCTCGGTTCGGTAATCTACAGAATCATAATCGCAATAGTCCTCCAGATGGGAATGAAATCACAGGACATGAAGCTGTTCACCGCTATTGTCGTTGCACTGGCCTTGTCGGTTCCGGTTTTAAAATCGAAAATCTTCAAGAAAAAAATCGTCAGTCAGGATGTTGAAATAAAAAGCTCCACGTCTGATTAAACGCTGGAAAGGATTGTAATATGGCAGATACAAACATGCTTGAAGTAACGAATGTTTCAAAGACATTCAACCCAGGACAGATTACAGAACGCAAGGCACTCAGAAACGTAAGCCTCTCGCTTAAAGAAGGTGATTTTGTCACGGTAATCGGCGGAAACGGAGCAGGAAAATCAACATTGCTCAACATGATTGCAGGAGTCTACACTTGCGACACCGGAACAATATCCCTTGACGGAAACGACATAACAAAAATCCCGGAGCACAAGAGGGCAAAATTCCTCGGACGTGTTTTTCAGGATCCTATGATGGGAACAGCCGCCACAATGCAGATTGAAGAAAACCTTGCCATGGCATACCGCCGCGGTAAAAGAAGGGGCCTGCACTGGGGAGTCACGTCAAAAGAAAGGCAGATGTTCAAAGATCATCTTGCAAAGCTTGACCTTGGACTTGAAAACAGAATGCAGACAAAAGTCGGTCTTCTTTCAGGCGGACAAAGACAGGCTCTCACACTGCTGATGGCAACGCTCCAGAAACCTCAGCTCCTTTTGCTTGATGAGCACACCGCCGCACTTGATCCGAAAACCGCAAAAAAAGTTCTTGAACTCACCGAATATTTCGTACAAAGGGACAACCTCACCACATTCATGGTCACGCACAACATGAAGGACGCAATCCACTACGGAAACCGCCTGATTATGATGCTCGACGGTCAGATTGTTTACGAAGCGTCCGGAGAAGAAAAAAAGAACCTGCAGGTAAAGGATTTGCTTGA
>JAFPKH010000350.1:0-6326 GCA_017424825.1 Treponema sp.
ATCAAATCTTTTTCACGTGCTTTAGTCATATCGGTCATGACGCTCCTCTGCGCATTTCCAGTTTTCGCAAGCTCAGGCACGGCTTATGTCGAAGTGGACTCGAACATCAAGGGAGCCGTCGTTTCCATAAACGGAAAATCGGTGGGCGTAACTCCATGCAGGGTTGAGGTCAAGACAGGATGGTGGTTCAACGTTGAGATATGGGCATCCGGCTATACGACCGAAACCCACAAAGACTGCTGCATTTTTGCCGAAGGCAGCGTGATGAAAATATATTCAAACCTGAAGCAGGCGCCGACCACCGGATCAATTTCGGTAAAAACCAGCAACGTTTCCGGGGCATCGGTATATCTGGACGGAAGGTTCAAGGGATACACGCCGTACACGATAAACAACGTAAGCCCTGGGTATCATACGGTGAAGGTCTCAAAGGAGTACTGCAAGGATGAAAGCCAGAGGGTATACGTCACGGCGGGAAAAGAAGAGCATGTCAACTTCACGCTGAAAATGACGCAGGTTGACGTAAAAGTCACGAACGTAAAAAACGTGGGCATCTACCTTGACGGAATCTACAAGGGAACCGCTCCGCTCACAATAAAGGACATCACCCCAGGTTACCATACTTTAAGGGCTTCTAAAGGAAATTTTGACGACGAAACCATCAATTTCTATATCCGCGAAGGAGAAACCAAGACCGCTGAATTCACCATGAACACGGCAGACCTTGAAATAAAATCGAACGTTACGGGCGCGGACGTGTATTTTGACGGCAACAGGGTCGGAGCAACGCCGCTCATATTGAAAGACCTTGAACCAGGGCAGCACACCTTAAAAGTGTCAAAAAAGCATTATGAGACAAAGACTTCCACCGTACATCTGACAGGCGGATATATAAGCACGAAGGAATTCTACCAAGAAAAGATTTCCGGCTATCTTTCAGTGGACACATCCCCGGCAGAAGCTTCAGTCAGCTTGAACGGCAGGGAAATCTCAAAGAACCGCTACGAACTTGATGAAGGAACCTACACAATAAAGATGAAGGCGTTCGGATACGAAGAGCTGACCGACACCATAACCATATACCGCAATGATTATACGACCGCAACTGAAGTCATGGACAGGGCACCTTTCAGGATTTCATCGTTCACGGCAAGCGCAAGGGAATTCAACCCGAACAACAAGAACGTCCATAACACCACGAGATTCTCATGGAGCGTAAACGGACCGGAAGACGGAGAGATAATCATCTATGACGAATACGGCTATGAGGAAGGCTCTATCAGGGTCAATTTCAACGCATGGAACGGAAGCACTGTCTGGGACGGAAAGATAAGCGGAGTGCCGCTTTCAGACGGAACGTACACTGCAACGCTTACAGGCGGAACGGAATCAAAAAGCCTGACTTTCACGATAAATTCCAAGATAAACGACTATGACCAAAAGAGCCGCGGACAAGGACTCTTTTTCGACATTGGAAAAACATTCGGTTCATCCTATGACGGAGTGGACTTTGGACTTACATACTATTTCGGCGGTGAGCACCTTTATGGCGGCGTAGGAGCAGATTTCTGCTTTGCAAAACTCAACGGAAGCCCTTCCAAAGGATCCGATTTCATGATTGCGGACTTTGACGTTACATTGGGAGGAAGCTTCAATTTCTATAAAGCCCGTCCGTTCATCGAAGCGAGCGCAGGATATTATTTCACGGCTCCTCTCGTGGACAACGTAAATGCAGAAAAACCGCACGGATTCTCCCTTTCCGCAACGGCAGGATGTGACTTCGTTTTCGACTGGTTCAACATCGGCGCATTCTACAAAGCCACATATTACAACGGTCTGGGCTGGGCGCATGAGGCTGGGGCATCTCTAGGAATATCATTTTAAGGAAAAAAGCTGCCTATAAGTTTCCTAAATTAAATGCAGTTAAATGCCGAAATAGAATGTATGAGTTTTAAAGATTTCGGACTTCTATGTCTAAATGTTATAAAAGACTGGCGCGTTCTCACTGCATTGGGTGTATTCCTGATTTTTGCACTGCTTGCAAGCTATGTAGTCAAGTACAAAAAAAGACCGCCGAAGCAGAAGCCGGTCCGCGCACCGAAACCAAAGCCGCAGCCTAAAAAGGAAGAAAACGAGGAAAACGAAGAAGACGAATGATTTCCCGCCGCTTCTTCCTCTAGCTCACACAAGGCTCTATCACTACAAAATCCGTCCGTCACAGGCGGATTTTAAAAAGCGCAGATTTTTTACGGATGCCCACGTCCTTGCCGTTTTGTCCTGAAAATCCTGCATCCTGCACCACCATGCCGAATAATAGAATTCCCGGATTTTAGAAAGCTTTTTCACCCTGCAATCAATCTTTCCGTACCACGGCCAAAGACATTTCCGCACGAACCTTTCTTTTTCAAGCCTGTCCAAAATTTCAGCAACGTCGTCATGCTCCCAGATGCACATTCCGAAATAAAGCGAATCACGGCGGTTCAAAAGAGATGAAACGGCTTCCATCAAATCTTCCCGGCCGTATAATTTTCTGTGCCTGCGTACAAAATCAAGCACAAAAGCAGCGTCTTCCGGGAAAGGAGCCTCTTTTCCGCGCTCACAGACATCGCATCCGTCACACACTGCCTGTTCACCGCCCAATGCATCAAGAAGAACCTGCCTCCTGCATACAGTGCTTTCCGCAAAATCTTTCATGACACGCTGACGGCTCCCTTTTTCAAACTTCGAAAAAAATTCAGCATCGGAAGGACTCCACAAAAGTATGGCTTTTCCTATGCTGCCGTCCCTTGCCGCACGCCCGGCTTCCTGAATGTATGCTTCGGCATTCTGAGGACATTCCAGGTGGATTACCGTGCGTATGTTCTTTTTGTCCACTCCCATGCCATAGGCACACGTACAGCACAAAACAGCGTCGTCCTTGTCATAGAACCAGCGTTCGATTCCCGTCTTTTCTTCACGTGTGAGTCCGGCATGATAAAAGCGCACCTTATCCTTACCATAATATGCGGAAAGCTCCCTTGCCATGTCCTCTGACTTTGCCCTTGTACCGCAGAAAATCAAAAGCGGCTTACGCTCAAAAACAGCCAGCCTGAAAGCCGCACGCCTTTTGTCATAGGCATTCACCACGTTGTAATGTATGTTAGGACGGTCAAAGCTTCCTTTCACGACATGTGCCTCACCGTCAAAAAGCACTTCCGACACCCTTGCAAGAACCGCCGGAGATGCCGTAGCGGTAAATGCAGTCACGGTACAAGCACCAAGCGTCTTTATGATGCGCCCAAGCGTCAGATACGACGGACGGAAACTGTCGCCCCACTCGCTCACACAATGCGCCTCGTCAACCGCAATATGGGAAATCCTGATTTTTGAAAGCCTTTTTACAAGCTCCTCGTTCTGAAGCGTCTCCGGGTTCGTGATTATGACCTTCGCACCCCTTTCAATCTTCCTGAAATTTTCATCGCGCTCTTCCCTGCTCTGATCCCCTCGGAAAACTACCGATTCAATCCCGGCTTCATCCATCCTGCGTTTCTGGTCTGACATAAGGACCAAAAGCGGATATATGACAAGGGTCGCTCCTTCAAGAAGCAGTGCAGGAACAAGAAAGCACAGCGATTTTCCGGCTCCGGTCGGCAGAAGCACTATCTGCTTTCCGGTACAGACGGCATCATCAATGCAATCCTCCGGCATGTTCCCGGCATAAACGGACGCTGCATCCATTATGTTGGCTATAACTATCCTCTGCCATGGAAAAAGATAGTCGATTCCGAAGCTTTTTTTCGCTGCGGCGGTAACTTCATCATAATCAAACAATCGCTCCTCCTTTAAAAAGCCCTTTTCATAAAGAAGCCTCTATTATATTATATATTCCTCAAAAATCACCGTTGTAAACAAATTTCAAATTTTTTTTGGTATTCAGGGAAAAATCATGGACGAAAAAACAGATTTCACTCAGGGAAGCATTTTCAAAAAGCTCATATCCTTCATGTCGCCAATCTTCGGTGCGCTTGTTCTTCAGGCAATGTACGGTGCGGTGGACGTAATAATCGTAGGACATTTCGGAACCACGGAAGGCATTTCGGCGGTAAGCACTGGAAGCAACATACTTAATTTCGTAGTCTTTACGGTTGCCGGGCTGAGCATGGGCATAACGGTTCTTATCGGACGCTACATAGGCGAAAAAAAGACCGGGCGCATTCCCCAAGTCATAGGCGGTGCAATCTGCTTTCTTTCGGTGATTGCGGTCATCATCGGAATCCTCATGCTGATTTTCGCAAGGCAGATTTCCATGCTGATTCAGGCACCAGAAGAAGCCCTTGACCTCACCTGCACTTATGTAAGGATATGCGGCGGAGGAATTTTCTTCATAATAGCATACAACGCGATATCCGGCATCTTCCGTGGCATGGGAGATTCAAAAAGCCCCCTGATTTTCGTTGCAATCGCATGCGTGTCGAACATAATCGGAGATTTAATCCTGGTCGCAGGATTCAAGCTGAACGTCACCGGTGCCGCAATAGCCACTGTTTTTGCACAGGCACAGAGCGTAATCATCTCGCTGATCATAATCAGAAAGAAAAAGATGCCCTTCAAGATACAAAAAAGCGACATTCGCTTCAATTCCGAAATAAAACGCTTCGTTTCCATTGGAAGTCCAATAGCCCTGCAGGAAATACTCACGCAGATTTCATTCCTTGCATTGGTGGCTTTCATAAACAAACTTGGTCTCAAGGCAAGCTCCGGTTACGGCGTGGCAAACAAAATCGTAGGTTTCGTCATGCTGATTCCAGGTTCGCTCCTACAGTCACTTGCAGCATTCATAGCCCAGAATGTCGGTGCAGGCCTTGAAAAACGCTCGCAAAAAGCCATGCTGACAGGAATGGCTTCCGGTTCCGCAGTCGGTTTTCTCATCATTGCGGCAATATTTTTGTTCGGAGACCGCATTTCTTCCATTTTTTCGGAAGATCCGGCCGTAATAGAGCGTTCCTGGGAATATCTCAAAGGATTTGCGGCAGAAGCAGTGCTTACGTCCATACTTTTCAGCTTCATGGGCTATTTCAACGGACACTCAAAGACGTTTTTCGTCATGCTTCAGGGTATAAGCCAGACATTCCTCGTGCGACTTCCGTTTTCATACATAATGAGCATACAGGAAACCCCAAGCCTCACGATGATAGGTCTTGCAGCCCCTTTAGCAACATGCTTCGGAATAGCCGTGAACCTGATCTACTTTTTCCACTGCAGGCGTTCATTCAAAAAAATGCCGTCCTAAAAACACTTGCCGTAACTTTATATAATCTGGTATATTTTAAATTCATAGGAGAGGCAAAAAAAACGCTTTCCAATACACTTAGGAGGATCATATGAAACGACTATTGGCATCAATTCTTGCAGCAACCGCAATCGCAGGAGCAGCAATCGCACAGGGCACACCACAGCTCCAGACAGTTTCCGCACAAAAGGGAATACAGGTCAACGGGCTTAAAAAGATTCAGATCTCTTTGAAGGGAGAAAGGCTTACTATCACCGAGAACGAAAGCTCGGAAGACAAGACCCTCAGCATTGAGATACTGTCAAACTATACATCTATGTACCCTATCATAAAAAATGACGGAAAAGTCATCAAAATCGAGCAGAAGGACAATACGAACAAGCTCAAGGACAGGATCTGCGACGTAAACATTTCCATTCCGAAAGATTTCAAGATTCATGAATTCAGGGTAAATTCAGAATCATCCGTAATCTCCATCTCAGATTTGACGGCTCAGGTCATGGAAGTTACCACCCAGACAGGATCCATAAAGCTTTCAAAGATTAATGCGACGGAATTCAACTCGTCATCAGACAAGGGCGACATCAACGCACGTGACATAAAAGTCGACAAGACGGCAAAGTTCACAAGCTCCAACGGAAGCATGGTCATTTCAGGCCTTACGGCAGATGAGATAGTTGCAGAAACACAGAAAGGCACCGTAAGGATAACGGATCTGACCGTAAAAAAGGCATCCGTGAACGCAGACAAGGGTTCTTTGGACATAACCTTCTCAAGGCTCTTTGACAAGGATTCAACCATCCGCGTAAGCTCAGGAAATGCAATGGTCTATCTTCCGTCAAATTCAACCTTCTGGACATCAGGCTCGGTTGACAGGGGACGTTTCCGCTCTGAATTCACTCAGGATTCAAAAGGACCTCTCCTCAACATAAAGGTGGGCGGCGGTGACATGCAGCTCGTAAAAGGCTCCGGTCTCTAATCCAAAGCATAAAAAAAAGCCTGTTTGTATATAACAAGCAGGCTTAAAAGCTAGATTCTGCCCTGTTTTATGTCGCAC
>JAFPKH010000351.1:0-4054 GCA_017424825.1 Treponema sp.
ATAGTTTTTTCCTGGAATCTTAATCATTTTAGAATTTCCAAAAAAATTCTTAATTTTAATGTCATTTTGAACTTTTATTTCTGCATCAGTTTTACAATAGCCTTTTTCAACCATATAGTTTTCCAATGGATATTTTGCTTTATCGAATTCTACTTTCTCTTTTTCCACAACTCCTGCAAACTCACGCAAATCCAGTTCCGGCTTCATAGTGCGGGACAGAGCTTTGTTCAATGTGCTTGTCTGCGTTACCTTTCCGCTCACTGTGTTGATGACGCGGATTTTCTGGAAATTGAATTTATATACGCTCGGCTTGTTGTCGGCCTGTGCGCTTACGTTATAATCAATTTCAAAATAGATTATTGGGTCGCCGCGTACCAAAAGCGAGTTGTACATGTCCACATTGTTTGTGTATTCTTCTATAACTTCATCGTTCAGTTCTGTTGCCATATCCGGGGCTTTCTTTCCGCTCAACGCCGTATAGCTCACGATAAAACTGTCTGTGTAGAGCAAGATTCCATCCGAATACAGCGAAAGATATGCGTTCCATCCGTTTTTGCTTCCCTCGTAAGTACCGAAGCTGACCTTAAGTTCATCTCCCAGACTGCTTACCGTGCGTGTCGTTGCAAGTGCTTTTTGATCCGCTCGGATTTCTGCAAGCAATGCGCTGTCCTGTGCTTCCGTACTTTTTTTGACGGATTCAGCATCGGAAAAGAATTTGTTCGTCAAATCTTCATAGCTTTTGACAATCTGTTTTTCACGGCGGGTTTTTGCGGCTTCCGTAGGCTTACCGTCGCTTCCAAGTTCCACGGTGCTGTAAGATTTATTGCGTATTCTTTTTTCTTCATCAGCTCGGTCTTTTTCGAGTTGCGCGTAAAGTTCCTGAGAACGGTTTTCAACGCTCTGGCGGATTTCCACGAGTGCCTTTTTCTTGCTTTCTATGACATTTATCTGACCAAGGACACCCTGTTTTTCAAGTTTGAGTTTCCTGACTTCCGTAGCCTTTTCCGCTGCCTGTTTAGCCATTTCGTCACGCTGGGTTTTAAGGGCAATGCTTCGTTCCGCTTCAAGCTTTGCGTCCTGTTCGGCTCTCTGTTTTTGTGCCACAAGTTCAGCCTGTCGTTTTTTCTCCGCATTCTGTTTTTCCACAAGCAGGGCTTTTTCGGCTTCAATTTTCTTTTTGTTTTCTATTGCGGAAATATCGTTGCTCACATTTAGTTTTGCAAGGTCGGCATCATATTGCGCCATCAGCTTTTTAAAACTTTCTTCATTCTGCTTTGCAAGTGCAAGCTGTTCGTCCACAGAGAAAGATGCGGAACCGCTTGTAAGAAGGTTTTTATTCAAATCAGAAATGTTGATTCCAAGTTTGTTCCCGAGTGCAAGGGTTATTTCATCAACTGCACCTGTTGAACCGTAAAGGTATTCGCTTGAAGAATATTCCTTAGAACTTACGCTTGCCAGCTGTTCACCAGTAGTAAGATCTGTAAAGTCTACGCTGATCGTGTAACCGCTTCCTGTTTTCCTAATTTTTGTGAAGAGGGCGAATTTTGCAGTGGTTATTTTTCCGAATTCAATGGCGCTTGATTCATCGCGGGCGGAACTTTCGCTTTCTGCCTGCAGCTTTTTGAGAGCCGCCTCAGATTTTGCATCAACGACAGTCCTCATCCCCAAAAATTCCTGCAGATTGCTCTTCAGTTTGTCCTGCACCTGTCCGGGAAGCCATGCACCCTCTGCACTTGCAAGGTTTATAATTTCTTGGTTTACAACCTGAACAGGCATTTTTGTTAGATTTGAAAGCCTCTCACGTTCCCTTCGTGCTTTCTCTTCCTCGGCGCGTTGTTTTTCTTCAGTAATCAAGCGTTCTTTATATTGTGCAAGAGTCTCAATCCCGGCAATGTTTGTGATTGCATAAATTTTGGGCTTTAAGCTTTCCGTCTGAAATGTAACTAAAAAAACGGATTTCTTTGTATATGCAATTCGTTCTTTGATATTTGTCATGTCCATTCCAGACACAATAGAAATCTTGTTTTTGACAAAAAGCGGTATCGTGATTGTTCCGGTATCAGAAACAGACATTTTGCTCAAATCAATCTCGCTCACAAACACGGCGGAAGAATCTTTGTTTTTTTCAAGCTTCTTTCCAAGCTCCTTTTCTTTAACAACCGTCTGTGCAAAACAAGTAATCCCAACAAGAAAAATTAAAACAGCAGTAAAGAATCTTCTCATATTATTCCTCCGAATTTTATCGTTTACATCAAGAAACTTGCCAACAGTTCCGCTTCTTCTGCGGCTTTTTTGGTCTCAGCTTCCTTTGCGTCCATTTCTTTTGCTTTCAGACCTGCTTTTGCTGTTTCGGCATTGGCTTTTGCGGCATCTGCATTTGCTTTAGCCCTCTCGGTTTCAAGTCTGGCCATCTGTGCCTTGTACAGAGCTTCTTCTTCGGACTGCTTCTTGGCTTCCTTTTTATCAGCATCCTCTTTCATCTCGGTGAACAAGGCTCCTATTTTTTTCTGAGTCTCGGTTTCAAGATTTGCTCCGCCCATCAAATCCATCAGGTACTTTTTGCAGAGTGCGTCCCAGTTTTCCTTGCTCATTGAATACACTGTGTAATAAATGTACTGTTCGGTTTTCTGTCCGTTGTCTGCATTTGTGGTGCGTACTTTCTGGAAAAATCCGGTTTCCTCACGCAAGCCTGTCATGTCTGCTTTTGTTTCGCTCGCGGCAAGATAGAGAGCTTCAAGCTGTCCGAGATCATTAAGCCCCTGACCGACACGACCAATTACTTTTTGATTCAGTTCCGCAGCCTGTGTGTAAGCGAATCCTGCACGTGAAAGAGCCTGTGCGGTCGCTTCTGTTTTTCCTGTTGCCATGCTGATTTTTACGACACGGGTCGGTTCAATGCTCCACATCTCCTTGAATGTATCGCTGTTTCCGCGACGCATATTTTTAAGCCATGTCGGTGCGGAAATTTCACCCAATGCCCGGTCAGTCCAATCCACGACAACAACCTTGTCTACTTCATCAGCTTTTGCTTCCGGAACTTTTTCTCTTTTGTCCTCAACTTTTGTTGAAGCACATGACGAGAATGCCAATGCGACAAAGATTGCCGCGACCATAAGTTTTACCGTTGTTCTTTTCATTGTTTTCTCCTTGTTATGAAAATTATTTGAAGTCAAAAAGAAGTGAAAGTTCTGATGAAATTTCCTTGTCTGCTTTTTCTGCCAAATCCGGCAATGATTTTTTCAGAGCGTTTTCCATTGTGTACGAGATTGTCTTTTTTTCGGTTTTACATAGATTTGAAAAGACAGTCTTTCCACTTTTGCTGGTGATTTTAAAATCAAGGCTCGGACAAACGCTGATTGGATCTGCACCGGAAGCATTTGCATCTATCGTTGCGTCCGCAATATAATTTGCATCGCCCATCGATTTAGTGACCTTAATGTCGCTTTTTGTCAGAGATTGTGAAAGCGAGGATGTGATGATGTTTCCATAGTCTCCGTTCACAGAAAGATAGACGGTGCATTTTTCCTGTTCCGCAGAAATCAGGCTTGGAATTTCACTTACGTTTTTTCTGTCGTCTGCATACACAGCTTCTTTTTTTGCATTCAAAATCCTTGCGTATTCAAGTTTTTCAAGAAATCTTTTTCCGCTCTTCCATGCCTTTGCGTATGCGGCAGATTTTGTAAAAGAATCATTTTCGTTCTCGGAATTTTTTTTCATTGCATAGAATTCTGATTTTGCGTTTTCTACAGTCGGCTGATACTGAGACCAGGCTTTTTCTCTGTCTATGAATGCCACGCAGTACCATTTTTTTTCTTTTGCAAAATAGTATGGATCGGTGTATTCCACAGCGAACAAATCTACTTGAGACATAACATCAACGTCATTTATGATGGATGTCGTCTCACTAACATTTTCTCCATTCGTAACGGACTGTATGCTTGTTCTTAGATTTGCATTAACGCTCGTCTGGAAATACCTTGCTATCTGTGCCACAGCTTCGGTTCTTGCACTCTCTTCTGAATCTCCCCGCCCACGCTGTGCTATGTACTCTGCA
>JAFPKH010000352.1:0-2773 GCA_017424825.1 Treponema sp.
AAAAAATACAGAGTTGAACTCACAATTTTTGACCGGAACATTGTGAGTTTGACACTCTATTTTATTATTGCACAATGATGTAAAATAAAATTATGATTAGGGTCAGAACGCTTTTTATAATGATTATTTTTCTCTTGGTCAGTCCGATCGCTTTTACGCTGGAATACGATCCTGCTGTTCATGAAGAGGCGTGGAATCAGCAGAAGGAATCTTTTACCGACTCGCACGTATTCGGCTGTGTTGGGAACGAAGACAATTCACTGTTTTTGCTTCTGACCAATTCCCTGAATCATGGCTGGCGTTCAAGGATATGGGCTTTTATCATCGGAGAATTCAACAAGGACAACAGCATTCACCTTATCTGGGAAAAAGCTCTCGCAGGAGGAGACGTAAGAAGTCTGGTTTTTAGTCCATACTCAAAGAAATTTTACTTTACGGCTTCATGGGAAAATCCGGAAGATCCTGAACACGAGTCAGCAGGATTATGGGTGGCCTCACAAACTGGAAGGGACTGGAATCCTGTCGATCTTTATCATCAGCATCTGGGAACGGGTATCTCTTTTCTCGCAGTAAACAAAACCGGAGTGTGGATGCTTCGGGATGTCTATGATCACGAGAATAACATAAAATGGCCGGCGAGCGTCATATACCAAGTGGAGGACACAAACGGCGCGTATTACTGCATGGAAAAAAAATCTACGAAAGACGCTTCATTCCATTCATTTTGGAAATGGGAAAACCCAAGGAAAGAAATCACCGACAAATCCATTGTCCACGAACATGAGCAGAATTTCCGCTGGACTGATTATACACTTTTGATTTGCGATCAGGATGAAAAATCATGGTGGGTATACGACTGCACAGCAGACAAGGCAACAAAATTTCCAAGCCTCGCACTTGCACAGGAAGAAGCCCGCAACATCGATGACGTTTACAATTCCCAAGAAGTGAATGAGCCCCCCCGCACACCTGCATATCAGATTGTATTGATTGTCATAACCATAATCAGCTTGGTCTCTATGCTGATATTTGCATTCCTTATGATTTTAAATAAACGCCGCCAGAAACAAAAGGAAGCCACAAGTCTTATTGAGCACAACAAAATGGTTTTTGACATTCAGGAAAAAGAGCGCGCAAAAATCAGCAGGGACATACATGACTCTGTAGTCCAGGACATCCGGGTGCTGAGACTTGAAACAGAAAACCTCACCGTGGATAAAAATTTCAAACAGCAGCAGACAAAAATAGAAGACATTGCCACCGAATGTATCATCAAGCTCAGGAACATCTGTTACAACCTAACTCCGGCGGAACTTGCAATCCACACAAAGGGCGATTCATCCAAGCAGGAACTCATATCGATAATCAATACGCTCATACAGCAGTTCAGTATGCGCTCACACATTCCATGCGCGTTCAAAGTGGACGAAGACTTCAATTATCCGGTGCTGGAAAAAGAAGAAACGCAAAATCTTTTCCGGGTGATTCAGGAGGCTCTTACAAATATTGAAAAACATTCCTACGCAACCCAGGCTTCCATCTTTATAAAAAATGAGGGCAACTCCATTATGATTTACATAACCGATGACGGCATAGGATGCAAGTCGGAAGATTTGAATGCGAAACTAAAAAGCAAAGAGCACATGGGTCTGCGCACAATGAAGGACAGAATGGAATTAATAGGCGGTTCCATAGAATTTTTTACATCACAGAACGACGGAATGGAAATCAAACTCAAATTGCCGCTGAGGAATGAGTGATGAAAAATATCGTTTATATTGTTGATGACCACAACATGGTTCGTAACGGTCTCAAGGCATGGCTAGAAAATCATACCGACTGGCGTGTTCCAAAAGATTTCGCATCTTCAAAAGAATGTCTCGACTGTCTGGAATGTATGAGCAAAATGCGGGAGACAAAAGAAGATCCGCTTTTCCCGGAAATCATAATCGTGGATGTACAGCTGATAAAAGAAACTGGTTTTGCACTCGTAAAACAGATGACGGAGAAATGGCCTGAAATAAAATGCGTGATGTATTCAATGTATGACACCACGGGATTTGTGCTTCAGGCAAAAGATTCGGGAGCGAAAGGATACATCTCGAAAGTCGCAAAAGAAGAGGAGCTTCTACACTGCCTTGAAGTCGTACAGAACGGTGGAACATATCTTGAAGAATACATGCAGGAAGCACAGAACAAGGTTGATTCAATCATTTCCATCCTCACAAAGCAGGAGCGAAACATTTTTGAAGCACTGCTGCAGAATAAAACCAACAGGCAGATTTGCGATGAGTTTTTCCTTTCATCCCGAACCGTAGAAAACTACACCAGCCGCTTATACGCAAAAGTCGGAGTAAAAAACCGGGAAGAGCTTGCAGAAAAATTCAAGTAAGTGCATTTGGCACAAGCACGCAGATTACGCTATATCTCATTTGACAAAAATCAGTATATATGCCAGTATAAATCTTATAAAGTCTCATCCGCATCTGGAAAAAGCTTAATTTTGCAATGCTGTTGAATTGCCGTAATGAATTCTCGTATCAAAAAAGGACGGAAAAATGGAAACCCAAAACGAATTGCCGACAATACCAAAGGAAAATGCATTTAATGCAATCAGGCTTTTGCTCTGTTTTATCGTCCTGCTTATGCATGCGCTAGGAAACGTAGAAATCAGCAACAAATATTTGCTGGACGGTCACATGGCGGTTTGCGGCTTTTTTATAATCAGCGGTTTTTGGATAACGAAAAGCTACTTTAGCACAAACAATTTAAA
>JAFPKH010000353.1:0-2972 GCA_017424825.1 Treponema sp.
AAGGTATGAATGATTTTCTTTTCCATTTCCCTGTTTTTTTCTTGTTTTGATTTTCTTCCCATAACATTCTCCTCGTGAGACTGTTTCTCACCTTAAAGTTTATCATATCTTTGATTCTACACCTTAAAATTAGGGTTTGTAAGCGTTTTTATAACCTTTTAATTCAATTTCAATAAATATATGAACTCAAAGGTTATTATTTTTCGCTTCGTTTAGCCTTTATTATAGAAAAATGGATGTGAAAAAAATCTTTGGAAACAATTTGCATATATATAGAAAAAAACAAGAGATTTCCCAGGAGAAGCTTTCGGAAACGCTCGACATTTCGACAAAGCATCTGAGTGACCTTGAGACGGGGGAAAGTTTTGTTTCGGCGGAGCTTCTGGAAAACATTTCGCAGGTCCTCCATATTTCACCTTCGGCACTTTTTTTTACCCTGGATGAAATGTCCGTGGACGAAAGCGACTGGTCAAAAATAGAAGAAATCATTACGCAGGAAGTCCAAAAAATGATGGTCTCAACAAAACTCAGGATTTCTGAAATTAAAAACAAATGACAAATTTTCAATTCTTTCAGGAAAAAAATAATAGAATATGCATATCAACGGTTTTTATTAAAATGTGTTGTTTGTTCATGCAAATCGGTTTCATTCCAAAGTAAAATTTTCAGGGGCGTAGCATCATTTTAAACGGATGTGCGGAACGGCTTTTTTTGGGATATGTCGAGTCAGAAAATTTTTGTGTAACAGGCGGAAGCGCGTGGCCGGAACGAAAAAAATCTGCACAAGCGCAGCGCGGAAGCCTTTTTTCGGGACGGACACACGCTGGGAGCCTGTTCTTAATTAATTTTGTTGGACTCGACTTTTAACCTACCAGAATCCGTTTCGCATAGACGCTTTGGTTCTCATGCTAAGCCCCTTAAAATTCCTTGACCTTCTAAAAAAAATATTCTAATATGGGAACCTCTAAAAACTTCAGTTTTTAGAGGTAACTCTGAAAACGCGACGTTTAAAAGCCTGTAATTTCGGGCTTTTAAACTCGCAGCATATCTAAAAAGTCATTGAAAATGAGTTTTTAGATATGCCTATATGTCACGCAATACCGGGGTGGTCGCAAGGCCTGAGATTATACCCGCAGGATTCCGCATGGAGTCCCTAACCTGATCCGGATAATGCCGGCGGAGGAAGTATATGAAAAAAAATACTTTCGTAAAATTTATTTCTGTTTCTATGGCTTTTGCCGCTCTTCTTGTAAGCTGCAAATCAAAAAAAACTTCTGAAGAAAGATTGAATGAAGTTGTCGTCTACACTTACGACAGTTTTGCCGGGGAGTGGGGGCCTGGTCCTGAGCTTGTGAAGCTGTTCAAGGAAAAGACCGGTTACACTTTGAATCTTGTTGACTGCGGTGATGCTGTTCAGGCTTACAACCGGGCGGTGCTTGAAAAAAAAGATGTGCAGGCCGACGTGGTTTTGGGAATCGACAACAACCTTGCTCCAAAAGCTTTGAAAGAAGGAATCCTTGAATCATACAAGCCGCTTGAGGCAGACAACAAAGTTCTTTTTGATTTGCGGCATGAAGAAAGTCTCGGCGGAAATTGGAATCTGACTCCCTTTGACTATGGATATTTTGCAATCATCTATGACACACAGTCATCTGTCCCGGCTCCGAAATCCCTTGAAGATTTGACGCTTCCGGTTTATGAGAAAAAAATAATTCTGATGGATCCGCGCACTTCAACTCCGGGTCTTGGTTTTGCATCATGGACTGCCGCTGTTTATGGCGAAAAACTTTCTGATTATTGGAAAGCGTTGAAGCCGAACATCCTTACCATGACATCCGGCTGGAGCGAAGGCTGGGGAATGTTCCAGAACGGCGAGGCTCCTTTGTGCATAAGCTACAACACAAGTCCCGCATACAATGTTGAGTATGAAAACAATGACCGCTATGTGACTTTGATTTTTGATGAGGGCCATGTGATGCAGGTCGAAGGATTCGGTCTTTTGAAAAATGCCCCGAACAAAAAAGGTGCAAAGGCGTTCATGGATTTTATGATTTCCATTGATGCACAGAAAGTTCTTCCGCTCACACAATGGATGTATCCTGCAAACCATGGTTTTGATCTTCCCGAAAGCTACAAGACTGCCGCGCCTCTTCCGACAAAAGTTTTGGAATACGACGCTTCAAAAAATGATGATTATGTCCAGACAATAATGGATGTTCTCGGTAAATGAGAAGACAGATTTTTAAATCGCCGGTCAGAAATCTGCTTTGCTTTTTTGCGCTGTCGGTTTTTGTTCTGGCGGTTCTGTCTTTTTTGATTCCATTCTTCCGTGCCGTGCTTCCGATTTTTTTATCGGAAATAGATTTTAAATCCACGCACAGTTTTTTCCGCATTTTAAAAATCTCGTCTTACACATTTTTACAGGCGCTAGTCTCCATGCTGATTTCCGTGGCCGTGGGGATTCCAGCCGCTTATCTTCTTGCAAACAAAAAATTTTTCGGAAAAAAGATTCTGTATTTTTTTGGAGCAGTCCCGCTGTGCGTTCCTCCGCTGATTGTCGTGCTCGGCTACATTTCAACTTTCGGCATGAACGGAATGTTCAACAGATTTTTGATGTCGGTTTTTAATTTGAAAGATGCGCCGCTGAAATTTTTGTATTCGTTCTGGGGCATCGTAATGGTTCAGGGCTTCTACAATTTTCCGCTTGTCATGGTGAGCGTCGCTGATTCATGGAAAACTTTGGACAGGTCGCAGGCGGACAGCGCAAGACTTTTGGGTGCGGGGGAAATAAAGATTTTTTTTACAATAACGTTCCGGCAGATTTTTCCTTCCCTTGTTTCGGCGTGCATTCCTGTTTTTCTTTTTTGTTTTTTTTCTTTTATGATTGTCCTGCTTTTTGGTGCTCCTGGAACTTCAACGCTGGAACTTGAAATCTATCATGCAGGCCGGAGCAGTTTGGATTTTAAGTCCGT